>NZ_JAOALE010000004.1:39958-105375 GCF_047462575.1 Synechococcus sp. 'PEA 65AY6A-5F PE A' | reverse complement strand
CCCAAAATAATCCGCCGCTTCTCTCGGTTTTACATACCTAGCCATACCAAGCAGCTATACTGAACATACTGTACATTATTTTCAGTATAGTCCAGCATATCATTGACTAGAGTCATGCTCCCTCGCCCTCTTCTGAAACCTCTTGCTGATACACTGTGACATACGAAAAAAGCTCGGGATCCCCCAGGCTCGGGATCCCAGCAGTTGACTACATCGTTGTGTCGCTTAGGGAGGATCCATCTTGCGCCCCATCCTCATTGCCGGCAACTGGAAAATGCACAAGACTCAGGCTGAGGCTCGCCAGTTTCTGCGCGAGTTTCGTCCAGCCCTGCAAGCCTCGTCTGCAGGGGTGAGGCCGCAGCGGCAGATCATTCTCTGCGTGCCCTTCACAGACCTGGCCGTGGTGGTAGAAGAAACGCGGGGATCCGGCATGGCTGTGGGAGCCCAGAACCTGCACTGGGAGGATCAAGGGGCGTTTACGGGAGAGATCTCCGGCCCCATGCTGGCAGAGCTGGGGGTGCGCTACGTTATCGTCGGCCACAGCGAACGGCGGCAGTACTTTGGCGAAACCGATGAAACCGTCAACCGGCGCTTGGCCGCGGCCCAGCGGCACGGGCTCACCCCCATCCTCTGTGTGGGGGAAAGCTTGCAACAGCGGGAGCAAGGCCTGACCGAGTCTTGGATTGTGGGACAGTTGGATCGCGCCTTGCCGGGGATCGATCTGCGCAACCTCGTGATTGCCTACGAGCCCATCTGGGCCATTGGCACGGGGAAAACCTGTGCAGCCGCCGAGGCCAACCGCGTCATCGGCCTTATCCGCCAGCATCTGGGCGCCGACCACCTGCCCATCCTCTACGGTGGCTCGGTCAAAGCCAGCAACATCGACGAGCTGATGGCCCAGCCGCAGATTGACGGTGTACTGGTGGGAGGGGCCAGCCTCGATCCCCAAGAGTTTGCCCGCATTGTCAACTTCCAGGCCCTGACTCCTGCCGCAGCAGCGGCTCCCTAGGTTCCTCAGCGAGATTGCCCCCACAGTAGAGCCACGGGAAAAGACTTGAGGACGGCGCCCACCGACAAGGTGTCGCCGGCAGGGATCCCTTCTTGGGTGAGGCCATTGACCCACTCCAGCCGCTTCCAGCGCGGCAGCTGAATTTCTGTGTCTTTCCAAACAGCGTCCCCCAAGGGATCCTGCGTCTGGTAAATTAGGGAGGTTAGGAAGCGGGGCGCCACCACCAGGACGACTTGTTTGTCGTGCTGACGGGCAAAAGCAATGACATGGTTGGCATAGGAGCCGCTCACCTGCAGGGGAATATAACTGCCTTCCAGAAATAGCTGCGGCTGTTCCTGACGGGCCTTTAGCACCTGATGGATGAGAAACAGCTTAATGCGGCCGTCGTGGCGGTGAAGCAGAAGATCTTGGATAAGTTGCAGGGGATCCTGCTTGATTCGCCGTTGAATTTCTTCGAGGTAAGCCAGGCGGCGGGAAAAGTCCACAGGCCGACGATTGTCGGGATCGACCATGCTGAGATCCCACAGCTCCGTGCCCTGGTAGATATCCGGGATCCCAGGGCTGGTGAGCTTCAGCAGGGTTTGAGAGAGAGAGTTAAAGATGCCAAAGTGGGCAATTTTGCGCTGAAAGGGCAGGAAAGACTCCAAGAAGGGGCTTGAGGGCCGCAGGATCTGATCGATGAAAGCAAGGGTAGCTTCTTCGTATTCGGTATCGGGGCGAAGCCAAGCAGTATGAACCTTAGCTTCCCGAACTGCTTTAATGGCGTAGTCTTTAACTCGCTGGATAAAGGTAGGAACTTCCTCTGGTTGAAAAGGATAGGAGCCGATCAAAGTCTGATAAAGAAAATACTCGTCGTTGCGATCGGGCAGCTCCGAACGCTTCGCTTGCTTGCTGCGAACTTTGTAGCCAAGATTCAACTCATGCCAGAGTTTAATGTGCTTCTCCCATTCAGCGGGGAGTTCCGAGAGCACATTCAGGCGGGCCCGCACATCCTCGCCGCGTTTGGTGTCATGGGTGGAGGAAGCATTCATTGAGAAGGGCCACTGGGCTGCTCGTTCTTGGTTAAAGCGATGGAACTCTTGGACAGAAATGCCAAAACGATATAGATCCCCACCTACTTCGTTCAGGGATAGCAGCCTGTTGTAAACGTAGAAGGCCGTATCCTCTACCCCTTTGGCCATGAGAGGGCCAGCCAACTGTTGCAGCCGCATGGCAAAGTAGATTTGCTCGTTTTTCTCTTCCTCTGAGACGTTTTCGGGGAACTCAAGGCAGAGAAAGCGCTGCAGGAAATTCAGCTCGTTAACCAAAATGGGCAGGTTCTCCTTAGCTTTCTCTACAGCTTGGCGGACGGCCTGTTGACCTTCTGAGCTGAGGATCCCTTCGTGGATGTAGACTCGGTAAACTGGGAAACACACCAAAACCTCTGCCAAGGCTCGGCGCAAGCTGTAGAGGGTGAAGTCATTGGCATAGCGGTGATGGCTGGTAATCTGCTTGAGCAAAAAAGCAAGGTTGTCCATGTCCCCTGCCAGGTTGCGCTCGATAATCAGCCGTTTTTTATCTTCGATAACCTGTTCTGGTGACTGTTGCAGGTTGGTGAAATCTTGATAAAGAGCACTGAAGGCTTCTGCATTCTCCGATTGGCAAAAGATGCCATTAAGCTTAGCTAAAAAGTCGTAACCCGTTGTGCCTTGAACTGGCCATTGCTGAGGTAGCTTCTCATTAGCTTCTAGTATTTTTTCTACCACAATGTAGAGATCTGGACAGCGTTCTCGCAGACGGTGGAGATACTCCTCTGGGTTAAATAGGCCATCGATGTGGTCGATGCGTAAACCTGTGAAGCGCCCCTGTTCTGCGAGCTTGAGAATGAGCTGATGCGTTTTGCGAAATACTTCGCGATCTTCCATCCGCAGCGAGATCAGATCGTTGATGGTAAAAAAACGACGATAATTAATCTCCTCAGCACCCACCTTCCAAAAGGAGAGGCGAAAGTTTTGCCGTGCCAAAAGGCTGTCCAACAAGTCAAAGCTGGAGGGATCCCCGGGCTTGCCGTTGAAGATGGCGATGTTCTCGTCAAAGAAGCTTTGAATATGCGGGCTAGAGGTGTAGAGCTCCCAGAGGGAGTGCTTGGCAAAGCTAATTTGATCCGTGCGCTCTAGGAGATCCTCTTTGCTAGGAATAAACTTGAGGCTGAAGAGGATCCCGAGTAGTTTGACATAGTCGGGGTGGCTGCGCCCTAGTTTCCGCCGCAACTTGCCCAGGTTATAGGTAAAAACATCGGCATAGGTGTCAATATTGAGAGGAAATCTTAAGTTGTAGTAGTTAATGCTCAGGCCGTCGGCATCATAGCGTAGCTGAATCTGGCCTGACTCCAGGCACTTGTTGTAGAAGTCGCCCAGGAAGGGAGCAAGGATTCTGCCCTTGATCCCCAGATAGGAGTGATCCCAATTCACGTCAAAGTAGTCGATAAAGTCTGAGTTAGGCCCGCTTTCCAAAACATCCATCAGCATTTGGTTTTGGCCGTCGTAGGCCATGTGGTTGGGCACGATGTCTTGGATCCAGCCGATTCCCTGCTGGTTGAGGGTTTCCCACAAGAGTTCAAACTTTTCACTCCCCCCTAACTCCACGTTGATCTGCCTGGGATCCACGACGTCGTAGCCATGGGTGCTGCCCTTGCGGGCCTGAAAGATGGGGGAAGCATATAGATCGCTGATGCCCAGCAACTTCAGGTAGGGGACAATTTGCCGCGCTGCCTCGAAGTCAAATCCAGCGTGAAACTGAATGCGATAGGTGGAAGTCGGGATCCGCATGACGACCTCAAAACGACGACAAGGTGGCTCAGCCCATGACCAGAAGGGATGTTTCCAGGGTAGCGGCTAAGATCGGGAGGTCCCGCATAAAGATCGGCAAAACCCTAGATAGGTGTTCAGGGGCACAAGAGCGCCAAAGGGCAAGCAACGATGCTAAACCAGGCGGCGGCGAGATGGGCAACGATTTTTCTCTTGAGCGGCACTTCTGGGAGCGACCTGAGCTTTGCCCAAGGGGAGTTGCGGGTGGGGGACGAACCGGTTTTCACCCTGCCCACTCCCGCTGCCTCTGCCCATCTGCGTCTGGTGCAGCAACGTCTGGAGGAGATTTTGCTGCAGGCCAGCAGCTCCCAGCCCCAGGTCGGTTTGGAGATCCCTGCTCCTCCCACTCCGGATCCCTTGGTGGCTCCTCTGCCAGCCCATACTCTTCTCAATGGGCAACTGCCGTCGACAGTGACGCCGGTGGATGCAGAGGCCTACGCCACTTCTCAACCGGCGGATTTGGCGCGACGGCTACAGAAGACCCTAGACTCGGCGGAGAGCCAGCAGCGGCTCTATCGCCGATAATGGGCGGCTGGTTACCGGTGGACCGTGCATCGGGAATCATGTCGTTTATTGGCAGATCCCTTTTGGGGAGGATCCCCTGGGGTTTTCCTATCAGCCGGTGCTGCCGGATCCCCCGCCGGAGCGGCTATTTTTGTTAAACCGCCTGCCTCAGTTTGTGCCCTACGAGTTGCGACCCTAAGCGTTTTTCTACGGCCTCCTATGTCCTCTACACCATCCACGCCAACCCTTCCCCGCCAGCCCCGCATCCTGTTGGGCCTGCGGGCTGACCATTTTCGCCATCCTGTGGATCTGCAGGCAACCCGCTCTCTGCAGCAGGTGCCGGGGCTGGGCCTGCTGATTCAGAATTTGCTCGGCTCGACGGCAGGGGAGATCTTTTATCTGGATAACATCGCCTCGAGCATTCAAATCAACGAGCACCAGTTGCCGGAAATTCACCAGCTTCTGGTGCAGGCCTGTCGCATTCTAGATCTGGAAGTGCCCCAGCTCTACGTGCGCCAAAATCCCGTGCCCAACGCTTACACTTTTGCCATGCAGGGGAAAAAGCCCTTTATCGTCCTGCACAGCTCCCTGCTGGACTTGCTGGAGCCGCCGGAAATTCAAGCCGTGATCGCCCACGAGCTGGGCCACCTCAAGTGCAACCACGGCGTCTACTTGACGATGGCCAACCTTCTCATGCTCTCGACCAGTTTGCTCCCCTTCGGTGGGCTCTTCTATCAAGCGCTGCAAGATCAACTGCTGCACTGGCTGCGCTGTGCCGAGTTTACCTGCGACCGGGCGGCGCTGCTGGTTACCCAGGACGCAAGAACGGTGATCTCGGTGCTAATGAAGCTGTGCGGCGGCTCGCCGCAGTTGGCCGCCAAGCTCAATGTGGATGCTTTTCTGGAGCAGGCCCGCACCTACGAGGAGCTGGACGACGATCTCTGGCAGCTTGAGCTGAAGCAGATGCAGACCATTGGGCGCACCCACCCGCTGCCGGTGCTGCGAGCTCGGGAAATTGAGCGCTGGTTCCGCAGCAACACTTACCGGCAAATTTTGGAGCAGCACGGCTCGACTGCTGCCTGAGAGGCCAGGATGGCTTCCCTCGGAGTGACCTCTGGCCTCCCCCTGATTGTGGGGGAGGCCCTTTTCGATTGTTTCCCAGACAAGGTGGTGCTGGGCGGTGCGGCTTTGAATGTGGCTTGGAACCTCAAAGGGCTAGGATCCGATCCCGTCTTGCTCAGCCGCGTCGGCCAAGATGAGGCGGCAGAACAGTTGTTGGCGGCGCTGCGGCGGCAGGGGCTGCGTCTGGAAGGGCTGCAGCGGGATCCGCTTCACCCCACCGGCCAAGTCCGGGTCACGCTGGATGGGGAGGGGATTCCGACCTTCGCCATCTTGCCCGACCAAGCCTACGACTACATCCAGTTGGACAGGGCAGCTCTGCAAGCCCTCCGCCCCAGCCTGATCTACCGGGGCAGCTTGGCGGCGCGTCGAGAAGCAGCCCATCGCCATTTTCAGGAGACCCTTCCCACTTTGGGCTGTCCGGTGTTTTTGGACCTCAATCTGCGGGATCCCTGGTGGCGCCCAGGCCCCGTCCGGGAAATGCTGCGCACCTGCGCTTGGCTGAAGCTGAACCAAGAGGAGCTGGAGCAGGTGGTGCAGTTAGAAAGCATCCCCGCCGGCAAGGTGGAGGAACAGGGGCAGGCCTTGCGGGCGCGGTTGAACCTGAGGGGCTTGTTCCTAACGCTGGGGGCGGCAGGTGCATTCCTGTTCACCGGTAGGGGGGTGTATCGGGGGGAGCCGGTGCCGGTGCCGCGGCTGGTGGATACGGTGGGGGCAGGGGATGGGTTTAGCGCGGTGGCCATCCTGGGCCTGCTGCAAGGATGGCCGGAGGCGGTGTTGCTGCAACGGGCGGTGGAGTTTGCGGCGGCCATCTGTGGAGTTGCGGGGGGCGCCCCCCCAGATCCGGCGTTCTATCGCCCCTTCCGGCAAGCGTGGGGGCTGTAGAAGCTACTGGAACTGGCGCCAGTGGAACTGGGCGTAGCGCCCCCCCTTGCTCAGCAACTCGCGATGATTGCCCTCCTCCAACAGTTGCCCCTGCTCGAGGACGAAAATGCGATGGGCGCTGCGCACCGTAGAAAGGCGGTGGGCGATCACAAAAACCGTGCAGCGCTGCATCAACCGCTGCAGAGCTTCCTGCACCAAGGCCTCAGACTCGTTATCCAAAGCAGAGGTGGCCTCGTCCAGGATCAAGATCTTGGGGTTGAGCAACACGGCGCGGGCAATGGCCAACCGCTGCCGCTGGCCGCCGGAGAGGGTAACTCCGCGTTCTCCAACACGGGTGGCGTAGCCATCGGGCAGGCTCTCGATGAAACTGTCGATGTTGGCCACGCGGGCCGCCTGCCGCACTGCTTCCAGGTCAAAGTCCTCTTGGCCGTAGGCGATGTTGCTGGCGATGGTGCCGGAAAACAGGGTAATCTCCTGGGGCACGATGCCGATCTGGCGGCGCAAGCTCTTGAGGGTGACGGTGCGGATGTCGATGCCGTCGATGCGGATGCAGCCTTCCTGGGGATCGTAGAAGCGCGGGATCAGGTTGACCAGGGTGGATTTGCCGGCGCCGGAGGATCCCACCAGGGCGACAATCTCGCCGGGGGCCACCTGGAAGCTGATCTGTTTGAGCACCGGCTGATCTGGTTTGTAGGCAAAGGAAACCTGCTCGAACTCCACCCAGCCTTCAATGGGCGGCATGGGGCGGGCGCCGGGCAGCTCCCGCACGCGGGAGCGGGTATCCAAGAGCTCGAAGATCCGCTCCACCGAGGCTTCCCCCTGTTTCAGCTCGCTGTAGTTGTTGGTGATGTGGACAATGGGGTCGATCAGCATGGCGACCCCGGCAATAAAGCCAAGAAACTGGCTGCCGGTCAGGTTGCCCTTGCTAATCTGCCAGCCCCCCACCCAAAACACCCCCAACACGCTCATGGCGTACAGAAAGCCCACCACCGGGTCTTGGATAGCTTTAACCTGTTCGGTTTGGAAGCGGGCCAGGCGGTTGTTCTCGGCCATGGCGCTGAAGCGGCGGATCTCGTAGTCCTCGGCAGCAAAGGCGCGGGTGAGGCTGATGCCGGCAAAGGCTTCCGTCAGAAGGGAGGACAGGTCGGCCATGCTCTCCTGGTTAAGGCGGGAGCGCAGCAGCAGCCGCTCCCCAAACCAACTGATCAAGGCGCCCATCAGGGGGGCAATCACCAGGGTGGTCAAGGTGAGGATGCCGTTGAGGTAGAACAGGTAGGCCACTACCGCCAAGATGGTGAGCACGCTGGGGATGAAGCGGTGGAAAAAGCGCTGCACCACTTCGCCCACCCGATCCAGATCGCCGGTGAGGCGGTAGACCAGGTCGCCGGTGCGGCTGCCGGAAAAGTAGTCCACATCCAACCCCTGCAAATGGGCGTAGAGCCGTTGCCGCAATTCCAATACCATTTGCAAAGAGGCCTTGGCCATAAGGGTGTCCTGGCCGTACTGGAAGGCGCCGCGCACCAGAAAAAACACCACCCCGATCAAGGCCAAGATCCGCAGTTGCCCCAGATCCCCCGCGCCGATGGAGCGGGCCACCCACTCGATCAAGTAGGCGAGGGCAGGCATAGTGAGGACAAAGCCAAGGGTACAGGCCAGCCCCAGCAGCAACATCCACAGGTGGGGCCGAATGAAGGGAAAAAGGCGGCGATAGCTACGACCTGGATGCACAGATCTCAGAAGAAAGGGCTTCTGCCCCACTCAGCTTACCGGATCGGGCCACAAGCTGCTGCCGGGATCCCTGGCCAGCGGGGTTGTCTCTTAGACGGCTCTGGCTAGCCTAACTTTTGCCCATACCTGGCAAGGGGGGATCCCCTTCTTCGACGGCGTCTGCGCCAACGTCGCCAGCGGGAGACCAGGCAATCGCTGAGGCTGTGGTTCAGCGAACCCAGCTCCAGCCCCATGCCCACCCAAAGCAGCGTCTCTGCGTGCGCATGCAACCCTTGCCAGAGGTGGTTGCGCCAGGCCCAGGGCCGCCACTGCCACCAGCCCAGGCGGGATCCCAGCCAAGCCCCCGGCAGGCCCACCCCCGCCACCCACAGGCCCAGGTAGAGCACGCGCAGGGCAGTGCCGACGATCGGCCCGTGGGACCAGAAGGAGCGGTGTTGCAGGCAGCGGCGGTAGGGGAGCCAAATCCAGCGCAGGAACAGCCAGCGGCGATACTGGCGAGAGTCAGTGTCCAGATCCCCGGAAAACATCAGGCCGCTGAAGAGATAGGCGGATCCCACGGCCAGAGCTACGGCAGCGCTGTTGCCCAACAGGCCGGCTGCCAAAGTGACGCCGGGAGCTGTCCAGAGGGTGATGCGATCGTGGGTGGATCCTAGAGGCATGAAGCCAGCGCAGCGCTCCGCTGCGGCTGAGTCTAGCCGCAGGAGAAGGAAAAAGCTTGCCCTCAGGCCGGGATCCCTCGATTGAGGCGATCCAACACCTGCAACTGCCGGTAGAGCATCTCCACTCGCGGCATCTGAATCCCGCCTTGCTGGGCATAGCGGAGCGGGTTGGCAAAAATAGCCTCCAGTTCCAGGGGACGCTTGCGCTCGTAGTCGATCTTCATGCTGGTTCGGTAGGGGGCCATCTTCTCGGTGCTGGCCAGCATCTCGGAGATCAGGGTCTGCGGGAGGTGGCGGCCACAGGCGGCAGCCCCCTGGATCACCTCGTGCATCAGCGTTTCCGCCAAAGCGCGGGCCTCAGGGTCGCGGATCATTTGCTGGGTATCGGCGTTGAAGATCACCGAGAGGCCGTTGAAGGGAATGTTCCAGACCAACTTCTGCCAGCGGGCCAACATCAGATCCGGAGAAAGAGAGGTCGGGATCCCGGCCCGCTGAAAATCTGCTTGAACTTGTTGAAGGCGAGGCGTGATCCCCTGGGGCGCATAGCCGGGGCCGTATTCCGCCAGCAGCACCGAGCCATAATCCAGATGACAGATGTGGCCGGGGCCGACTTTGTTGGAGCTGATAAAGCACAGCCCGCCGATCACCCGCTCAGGGCCAACCCAGTTGGCAATCTCCGGCTCCGCCCCCAGGCCGTTTTGCAGCAGGATCACCACGCCGTTGTCCGCCAGCACAGGCGGCAGCAACCGTGGCAGGAGGTGATTTTGGGTAGCTTTCAGGGCCACGATCACCCCTTCGCAGACGGGCATCTCCTCCACGGCGGCGTAGGCATTTACCTGGGGTAAGTGAAAGTCGCCCCAGCAGGACTCTACCCACAGCCCTTTCTGGCGCACGTGGTCGTAGTCGCTGTGCAAGAGAAAATGCACCGTGAAGCCAGCCTGTTGCAGTTTTGCCCCGTAAAACCCTCCCAGGGCGCCTGTGCCCAAGACAGCGTAGCGACGGGTTTCCGGCAAGACAGCCATAGCGGCAAAAGTCGGCAGATTATCCCCACCATACCGCACCCCAGGGGCGTCTCAGGCTCACTCTCTGCTGTTTTCCTCAAGTTTGGCGTCGATCAACAACACCCGCTCCTCGCCGTCGGTTTCCCGCAGGTGCACTTTGACGATCTGCTCAGGGGCCGTGGTTAGCTTGTGACCGCAGTAGTCTGGTTGAATGGGAAACTGGCGGTGGCCGCGGTCGATCAACACGGCCAGGCGCACTTGCTCCGGTCGCCCAAAGTGGTTGAGAGCCTCCAGAGCCGCACGGACGGTGCGACCCCGGAAGAGCACATCGTCCACCAACACCACTTCTTGGCCGGTCAGATCCCGCGGCAGCTCGCTGCGATTGGGAGTGCGCAGGCCGCCGGAGCCCAGGTCGTCTCGGAAGAAGGTGATGTCCAGCTCTCCTACCTGCGGTGGGCTCCCGAAGCCGGTGGCGATGCGATCCCGCAGGCGGTAGGCCAAGGGGACGCCGCGAGTGCGAATGCCGATCAACACCAGCCTGTCCAGGTGGGGGTGATCCCTGGCAATTGCTGTAGCCAGAGCGTCGATCAGCTCCGCTATCTGCTGCGCATTGAAGACCTCGACTGTGGACATGGATCCCTGTCCCCCCCTCGCCAGTTGGGACTCAGCTTATAAAAGCCCAAATTAGCCCAATCTGCCGGCGGGATCCCCATCCGGTAGGATAAAAGTAAGAGCAATCCCAAAGCCGTGGAGGTTTCCTGGAGGGATCTGCGATGTCTGTTGCTTGGCCGGCTTCTGGTTTGGTGAGACTGTCCTGGCTGACCCCTTTCCTGCGGGGTGCGGTGTTTTGCGGGCTGATCCTGTGCCTGGGTGTCGCCCTCTTGGGATCCCCGTCCTGGGCAGAAGACTACAGCAAGCGGGATCTGCAGGGGGCGAACTTTGCCGGACAAGACCTGAGCGGCTGGAAATTTCTCAAGGCCAACCTGCGACAAAGCGATCTCAGCCATGTCAAAGCGGCAGGGGCGAACCTGTTTGGAGCCAACCTCAGCAGAGCCAACCTGCGGGGGGCCGATCTGCGCGGCGCCACCTTGGACATGGCCAATTTGCAAGGTGCCGACCTGCGGGAAGCCCAACTGCAGGACAGCATGATGTGGCTGGCGCGGGTGGAAGGGATCGAGATCGAGGGAGCGGATTTCACCAACGCCCTGATCCGCAAAGATGCCCTTGCCATCCTCTGCGAACGGGCCAGCGGCGTTAACCCCGTCACCGGGCGGGCCACCCGCGACACCCTCGGATGCGACTAATCCCTCACCCTCGGACCCTCTCCCCTGAGGGAGAGGGGGGATGGGGAGGCCAGGAACGCCCTGTTTCGCCGCAAAGAGGTGTGGCTCAGGAGGTGGGGGCAGCCGCCTCAGAGCGGGCGGACGGGCGCCGAAACTGGCTGAGCAGCGAGTTCCAGGCCAAGCGGGCCATGGATAGCAGCCAATTGCCCTCCAATTCCTTGAACAAGTCCATGTTGAGCTTGAAGGCGTAGTTGGCTTCCGCCACAATGCGCTCGATGGTGGCCTGATCCAGCTCCAGCGCGTCCAACTGGGCGCGGTAGCGCTGCTTAAACTTGCCCTCGTGGGGGATCTGCTCGAAATCGTAAAAGGCCGTTCCTTCCCCCGGCGGCAGGCCCATGGCCCGGCGGGCGATGTTTTTCAGGATCTGGCCGCCCGAGAGGTCGCCGATGTAGCGGGTGTAGGCGTGGGCAATCAGCAGAACCGGGTCTTTTTCCACCACTTCTCGAATGCGGTTGACATAGACCTGGCAAGCGGGAGAGGGCTTGACCACGGCACGCCAATTGGGGCCGACAAAATAATTTAAATCCTTCTCCAGGCTGGCCTTGCGCCACAGCTCTGGGTAGTAGAGCCGGCCTACCAGGGGGTGCTCTCGCAGTTGGGCAAAGCCTTCTTCCAAAGCGCTGTAGACAAAGTAGAAATTGCCCAGGTAGCGGCTGTAGGCCCGTTTATCCACCACTCCCTTCAGGAAACACTTGATAAAGGCCATGTTCTCGGCCATGGTGTGGGACTGCTTGGTGCCCTCTCGCAACTGGGCCGACAAGCTGTGGTCCCGGTTATACAGATCACTTTTTTTATTCTGATTGTTCTGACTTTGACTCACAAAACCCTCCTCGCCAACAAACTGTGCTTCATTAGATCACCCGCAGATCACCCGCAAGCCATCCCGAGGTTCCCCCAGCCTGAGAAGCTTTGTAAACCCATTCCCGATCCTTTCTCATGATTGATGGCTCCGCGTCTTGCCCCCTAGCCTGCATCAACAGCGTGCATCTCAAAAGCGACAAAGACCGGCGCCGCGTCCACCCTGGCGACCGGCTGAGCCTGTCAGAACCACCCCTCCGATCCCCACGGTCGACCGGAAATCCGAGCTGGAGCAGCGGATGATCCGTAAAAACGGTCAAAGATTAGAATAATCTGCCTGAGTGTGAATGGATGTGAACAATCCTTAAGGCACGGTGGGAATCGTCCCTGCTCCGGCAGCCAAAAGGGGATCCCAAGCGGTTTTGCCGAGATTTTCCAGGTGCGCCCCCACGGGATCCGGACAGTCCCTCGGCCTTTGTAACGTTCGTTGACGATCGTTGGCAGGGTTTCTATAATTAGAGGCCTGACTGCAGCGCAACCCCTGCCGAGCAACGCATGACACAATTAGCAGTGCCATCCCCTGCCGCTCCTACCTTGCCTGACCTGGTAGAGATTCAGCGGGAGAGTTTTTTGTGGTTTTTGCGAGAAGGGTTTGAAGAGGAGCTCCTCAGCTTTTCCCCTATCGTCGATTACACAGGCAAGCTGGAGCTGCACTTTCTGCCGGAGTACCGCCCTGGGGATCCCTCCAAAGGGTACAAGATCAACAAGCCGCGCTACGACCCTGAGGAAGCTAAGCGACGGGATGCTACCTACCAAGCGCAAATCCGGGTGCCCACTCGCCTGATTAACAAAGAGACGGGCGAGATCAAGGACATGGACGTCTTCATCGGCGAGCTGCCTTTGATGACGGATCGGGGTACCTTCATCATCAACGGCGCCGAGCGGGTGATCGTCAACCAAATCGTGCGCAGCCCCGGCGTCTACTACAAGTCGGAGCTGGACAAAAACGGTCGGCGCACCTACAGCGCCAGCCTCATCCCCAACCGGGGCGCCTGGCTGAAGTTTGAGACCGACAAAAACGGCCTGGTGTGGGTGCGCATCGACAAAACCCGCAAGCTCTCGGCGGCGGTGCTGCTGAAGGCCTTGGGCCTGAGCGACTCGGAGATCTACGACAGCCTGCGCCACCCCGAATTTTTCCAAAAAACCATGGAAAAAGAGGGGCACTACAGCGAAGAAGAGGCCCTGATGGAGCTGTACCGCAAGCTGCGGCCTGGCGAGCCTCCCACCGTCTCCGGCGGCCAGCAGTTGTTGGAATCCCGCTTCTTCGATCCCAAGCGCTACGACCTGGGCCGAGTAGGGCGCTACAAGCTCAACAAAAAGCTCAATCTCAACGTGGCGGAAAATGTGCGGGTGCTCACCGTCACGGACATCTTGGCCGTCATCGACTACCTGATTAACTTGGAGTACGACATCGGCCATGTGGACGACATCGATCACCTGGGCAACCGCCGCGTGCGCTCGGTGGGCGAGCTCTTGCAAAACCAAGTACGGGTGGGCCTCAACCGCCTGGAGCGGATCATCCGCGAGCGCATGACGGTCTCCGAGTCAGAGAACCTCACCCCGGCCTCGCTGGTTAACCCCAAGCCCTTGGTGGCGGCCATCAAGGAGTTCTTCGGCTCCAGCCAGCTCTCCCAGTTCATGGATCAGACCAACCCGCTGGCGGAGCTGACCCACAAGCGGCGGCTGTCGGCCTTGGGCCCCGGTGGCCTGAGCCGGGAGCGGGCCGGCTTTGCCGTGCGGGATATCCACCCCAGCCACTACGGGCGCATCTGCCCCATCGAAACTCCGGAAGGCCCCAACGCCGGGCTGATCGGATCCCTGGCCACCCACGCCCGCGTCAACCAGTACGGCTTCATCGAAAGCCCTTACTACCGGGTCGAAAACGGCGTGGTGCGCAAGGATCTGGGGATGGTCTACCTCACCGCCGACGAGGAGGACGAGTATCGCGTGGCGCCGGGGGATGTGCCGGTGGATGCCGAAGGCCGCATCACCGCCGACTTGGTGCCGGTGCGCTACCGCCAGGAATTTACCACCGCCCACCCCAGCGAGGTGCACTACGTGCAGGTGTCGCCGGTGCAAGTGATCTCGGTGGCCACCTCCTTGATCCCCTTTTTGGAGCACGACGACGCCAACCGCGCCCTGATGGGGGCGAACATGCAGCGGCAGGCGGTGCCCCTGCTCAAGCCGGATCGGCCTTATGTGGGCACGGGTTTGGAAGCCCAGGCGGCGCGGGACTCTGGCATGGTGGTGGTGTCGCGCACCAGTGGCGTGGTGACCTATGTTTCCGCCGACGAAATCGTGGTGCGGCCAGACGACGGCGGGGATCCGATTGTTTACCGCTTGCAGAAGTACCAGCGCTCCAACCAAGATACCTGTCTCAACCAGCGCCCTCTTGTCTACGCGGGGGATCGGGTGGTGCCCGGGCAGGTGCTGGCGGACGGCCCGGCGACCGAGGGAGGCGAGCTGGCCTTGGGCCAAAACGTCTTGGTGGCCTACATGCCCTGGGAGGGCTACAACTACGAAGATGCCATCTTGATCAGCGAGCGGCTGGTCTACGATGATGTCTTCACCTCGGTACACATCGAGAAGTACGAGATCGAAGCCCGGCAGACCAAGCTAGGGCCGGAAGAGATCACCCGCGAGATTCCCAACGTGGGGGAAGATGCCCTGCGCAACCTGGACGAAAACGGCATTGTGCGCATTGGGGCTTGGGTGGAAGCCGGCGATATTTTGGTGGGCAAGGTCACTCCCAAAGGGGAGTCGGATCAACCGCCAGAGGAGCGGCTGTTGCGGGCCATTTTCGGCGAGAAAGCTCGCGACGTGCGCGACAACTCGCTGCGGGTGCCCAACGGCGAGCGCGGACGGGTGGTGGATGTACGCATCTTTACCCGCGAGCAGGGGGACGAGCTGCCTCCGGGCGCCAACATGGTGGTGCGGGTTTACATCGCCCTCAAGCGCAAAATTCAAGTGGGGGACAAGATCGCGGGCCGTCACGGCAACAAGGGCATCATCTCCCGCATCTTGCCGATCGAGGACATGCCCTACCTGGCGGATGGCACGCCGGTGGATGTGGTGCTCAACCCCTTGGGGGTTCCCTCCCGCATGAATGTGGGCCAGGTGTATGAGTGCCTCCTGGGCTGGGCGGCAGAACACTTGGGGGTGCGCTTTAAGCT
Source organism: Synechococcus sp. 'PEA 65AY6A-5F PE A' (assembly GCF_047462575.1). Classification (NCBI taxonomy): domain Bacteria; kingdom Bacillati; phylum Cyanobacteriota; class Cyanophyceae; order Synechococcales; family Synechococcaceae; genus Synechococcus; species Synechococcus sp. 'PEA 65AY6A-5F PE A'. The sequence continues at coordinate 90,250 of NZ_JAOALE010000004.1, read as the reverse complement.
GATGCCCTTCGACGAGATGCACGGCCTGGAAGCCTCGCGGTTGACGGTGGAGGCCAAGTTGCGGGAGGCCCGTGAAAAAACCGGCAAAGACTGGATCTTCAACCCAGAAGGCAAGTACTGCGGCAAGATCCAGGTGTTCGATGGTCGCACTGGCGAGCCTTTCGACCAGCCGGTTACGGTGGGCCGCGCCTACATGCTGAAGCTGGTGCATTTGGTGGACGACAAGATCCACGCCCGCTCTACCGGTCCCTACTCGCTGGTAACCCAGCAGCCCCTGGGGGGTAAGGCGCAGCAGGGTGGCCAGCGCTTTGGCGAGATGGAGGTGTGGGCTTTGGAGGCGTTTGGAGCGGCCTACATCTTGCAGGAGCTGCTCACCGTCAAGTCGGACGATATGGTGGGGCGCAACGAGGCCCTCAACGCCATCGTCAAGGGCAAGCCCATCCCTCGACCCGGCACGCCGGAATCTTTCAAGGTGTTGGTGCGGGAGCTGCAGTCCCTCTGCCTGGACGTGTCTGTCCATAAGGTGGAGGTGGACAGCGACGGCCAGACCCGCGATGTGGAGGTGGATCTGATGGCCGATGTCTCCAGCCGCCACACCCCCTCGCGGCCCACTTATGAATCCGTTACATCCGAGGATCTTTCTCCAGCGGCAGGAGGAACCTTTACCTTAGCCAGGCGCAGCCGCGAGGAAGACGAAGACAGGGAGGAAGAGGACGATTTTTGATTGATGCCAGGGATCCCATTCGGCTCAGGAGAGGAGGGGTGGGGTTCCTCTCCCCTTCCTTTGTAGTTGCTAGGGCAGCAAGTCAGGAGAACAACGGCAATGGCCAAAACGGAGCAACGCTTTGACTATGTCAAGATTGGGCTGGCTTCTCCGGAGCGGATTATAGAGTGGGGCCAGCGCACCCTGCCCAACGGCCAAGTGGTGGGAGAAGTCACCAAGCCGGAGACCATCAACTACCGAACCCTCAAGCCGGAGATGGATGGTCTCTTCTGTGAGCGCATCTTCGGGCCGGTTAAGGACTGGGAGTGTCACTGCGGCAAGTACAAGCGAGTGCGGCATCGCGGCATTGTCTGCGAGCGCTGTGGGGTGGAGGTGACCGAGTCGCGGGTGCGCCGCCATCGTATGGGCTACATCAAACTGGCCGCCCCGGTCACCCACGTTTGGTACCTGAAAGGGATCCCCAGCCACATCGCCACGCTGTTGGACATGCCGCTGCGGGACGTGGAGCAGGTGGTGTACTTCAACGCCTACGTGGTGGTGGATCCGGGCAACGCTCCCAACCTCTCCTACAAGCAGTTGCTGACCGAGGATCAATACCTGGAGATCGAGGATCAGATGTACGAGGAGGGATCCGAGCTGCAACTGCCGGAGAACTGGGCCATGATCGGGGCGGAGGCCATCGAACGCCTGCTCAAGGATATCGACCTGGAAAAAGAGGCGGAGCAGTTGCGGGAGGAGATCGCCAGCGCCCGCGGCCAGAAGCGGGCGCGCCTAATCAAGCGGCTGCGCGTGATCGACAACTTCATCGCCACGGGAGCCCGGCCAGAGTGGATGGTGCTGCGGGTGCTGCCGGTGATCCCGCCCGATCTGCGCCCGATGGTGCAGTTGGATGGGGGGCGCTTTGCCACCAGCGACCTCAACGATCTCTACCGTCGGGTGATCAACCGCAACAACCGCCTGGCGCGGCTGCAGGAGATCATGGCGCCGGAGATCATCGTGCGCAACGAGAAGCGTATGCTGCAGGAGGCGGTGGACGCCCTGATCGACAACGGTCGGCGGGGGCGCATGGTGGTGGGGGCCAACAACCGTCCCCTCAAGTCCCTCTCCGATATCATTGAGGGCAAGCAGGGGCGTTTCCGGCAAAACCTGCTCGGCAAGCGGGTGGACTACTCTGGGCGTTCGGTGATCGTGGTGGGGCCCAACCTGCGCATGCACCAGTGTGGCTTGCCCAAAGAGATGGCCATCGAGCTGTTCCAGCCCTTTGTGATCCACAAGTTGATCAAGCGGGGCATCGTCAACAACATCAAAGCCGCCAAAAAGCTGATCCAGAGCAATGACCCGCAGGTTTGGGACGTGCTGGAGGACGTAATCGACGGCCACCCAGTTTTGCTCAACCGTGCCCCAACGTTGCACCGCCTCGGGATCCAGGCTTTTGAGCCGATCCTGGTGGAGGGGAGGGCGATTCAGCTCCACCCCTTGGTCTGCCCGGCTTTCAACGCCGACTTCGACGGCGACCAGATGGCGGTGCATGTGCCTCTCTCCTTGGAAGCCCAGGCGGAGGCACGCTTGCTGATGTTGGCCACCAACAACATCCTCTCCCCGGCCACAGGCGCTCCGATTATTACTCCCAGCCAAGACATGGTGTTGGGGTGCTACTATCTGACGGCGGACAATCCCCACGCCCCCGACCTTGGCGATCGTTATTTTGCCAGCCTGGAGGACGCCCTCATCGCCTACGACCGCGGCGTCATCGGCCTGCACAGCAAAATCTGGGTGCGCTACAGCGGCCCGATGGAGTTGGGCAAAGAGGAAAAAGAGTCGGAGCCTCAGATTATCGAGGAGCCGGGCGGCACCCGCCTCAAGATCACCAACTACCGCCGCATCCGCGAGGATCGGGACGGCAACGTGATCAGCCAATACATTCGCACCACGGCGGGCCGGATCATCTTCAACAAAACGGTGCAAGATATTTTGTCTGCTTGAGGCTGCCCCTGTGGACGTTGCCCTTGTCGATGGGTAGCTGGGATCCCTGCCCCCTTGTCCAGAACTGTCAGAGTTATCACCGAGGCATTATGAGCGAAAAAGGACGCTTTTCCGCCGGTCTAGTCCGGCAGGCCGCCGATGGCGCCAAGGCCAAGACCCCGCCGCCCCCTGTACCCTTTCGCAACTATCAAATCGGCAAAAAAGAGCTGCGCAATCTGATTGCCTGGTCGTTTGCTCGCTACGGCACCGCCCGCACCGCTCAGATGGCGGATGCTCTGAAGGCCCTGGGCTTCAAATACGCCACCCAGGCTGCCGTTTCCATCAGCATCGAGGATCTGCGCATTCCACCCAGCAAGCGGCAGTTGTTGGCCCAGGCAGAAGCGGAGATCGAGGCGGCCACGGAGCGCTACACCCGCGGCGAGATCACCGAGGTGGAGCGCTATCAAAAGGTGATCGATACCTGGAACCAGACCAACGACCAGATTAAGGAGGAGATGCTCAGCAACTTCCGCCAGAACGATCCCCTCAACTCCGTGTACATGATGGCCAACTCGGGGGCGAGGGGGAACGTCTCGCAGGTGCGGCAGTTGGTGGGCATGCGCGGCCTGATGGCCAACCCGCAGGGGGAGATCATCGACTTGCCGATTAAAACCAATTTCCGCGAGGGCCTGACGGTTACCGAATACATCATCTCTTCCTACGGGGCGCGCAAGGGCTTGGTGGACACGGCTTTGCGCACTGCCGACTCTGGCTACCTGACCCGCCGTTTGGTGGACGTGTCTCAGGATGTGATCGTGCGGGAATCCGACTGCGGCACCGACCAAGGGATCCTGCTGGAACCCCTGATGGATGCGGACAAGGTGGTGGTGTCGCTGGAGGAGCGCCTGGTGGGCCGGGTGCTGGCGCGGGATGTGGTGCACCCGCAAACCCAGGAGATCCTTGCCCGCCGCAACCAAGAGGTGGATCACGACTTGGCCAAGGCCATTGTGGAGGCCGGCATCCGGCAGGTGATGGTGCGTTCTCCCCTCACCTGCGAGGCCAACCGATCGGTGTGCCGGATGTGCTATGGCTGGAGCCTGGCCCACTCCCGGCTGGTGGATCTGGGGGAGGCGGTCGGGATCATCGCCGCTCAATCGATTGGGGAGCCGGGCACCCAGTTAACCATGCGCACCTTCCACACGGGAGGTGTGTTTACCGGGGAGGTGGCCCGCCAAATTCGCGCCCCCTTTGCTGGCGTGGTGCGGTTCCCGAAAAATCTGCGCACCCGCCCCTTCCGCACCCGCCACGGCGACGATGCCCTGCAGCTAGAAGCGAACAACCAAATTGTCCTGGAAGGGCCAGACGGACAACGGGAAGTCTTCGACATGACGCAGGGATCCACTCTGCTGGTGCGGGACGGGGCCCAGGTGCAGCGGGATCAGTTGATTGCGGAAGTGACTGTAGCCAAGGCCGTGCGCAAGAGCACCGAGAAAGCCCAGAAGGAGGTGGTGGCCGACTTGGCGGGGGAAATCCGCTTTGCCGATCTGCCCATCGAGGAGAAAACCGACCGCCAGGGCAACACCACCTGCACCGCGCAGCGGCAAGGGTTGATCTGGGTGATGTCCGGCCAGGTATACAACCTGCCGCCGGGGGCCGAGCCGGTGGTGAAAAACGGGGATCGGGTGCAGGCGGGGGATGTGATCGCTGAGACCTCGCTGGTAACCGAGCACGGCGGCATCGTGCGGCTGCCGGAGCGCAGCGACACCAAAAGTGGGCGCGAAGTGGAGATCATCAACGCCGCGGTGGTGTTGCACGAGGCGCGGGTGCGGGTGGAATCCCACCAGGGCCGGGAGCAATTTTTGCTGGATACGGCCAGCGGCCAGACCTTTGTCCTCAAGGCCACGCCGGGCACCAAAGTGGGCAACGACGAGGTAGTGGCGGAGCTGATCGAGAACAATTTCCGCACCCAGACGGGCGGCCTGGTGAAGTTTGCCGGTGTCGAGGTGGCCCGGCGGGGCAAGGCGAAGCAGGGCTATGAGGTCATCCGGGGCGGCACCTTGCTGTGGATCCCGGAGGAGACCCACGAGGTGAACAAGGACATCTCCCTGTTGAACGTGGAGGATGGCCAGTACGTAGAAGCCGGCACCGAGGTGGTGAAGGACATCTTCTGCCAAAATGCTGGCGTCGTCGAGGTTATCCAGAAAAACGACATCCTGCGGGAGATCGTCATCAAGCCCGGATCCCTGCATCTGGTGGACGACCCCGCCGACCTGGAAATACCCACCGGCACGCTAATCCAGCCGGGCCAGAAGCTGCTCAGCAGCATCGTCCCTGACCGATTGGTCTATCTGGAGCAGGTGGAGACGCCTGAAGGGCCAGGCCTGCTGCTGCGCCCGGTGTACGAGTACGAGATCCCCGACCGGCCGGTGGTGCCCAGCCAAGAGTCTACCAGCGAGTCTGGCCGCTCCATTCGCCTGCGGGCGGTGCAGCGCGTTCCCTTCAAGGATGGGGAGCGGGTGAAGTCGGTGGGGCCGGTAGAACTGCTGCGCACACAACTGGTGCTGGAGATCGATACCGACGCCCCGCAACTGAAGGCCGATATTGAACTGATCCAAGATGAGAAGGATCCCAGTATCCGTCGCCTGCAACTGGTGATCTTGGAAACCCTGCTGCTGCGCCGAGACGTGGAGGCGGATCTAACCCAGGGGAGTACCCACACGCGGCTGTTGGTGAGCGAAGGAGACAGTATCGGCAGGGGGGGTGTTATCGCCCGCACCGAGATTCAGGCCAAAAAAGCCGGGATCGTGCAGGGGATCCGCCAGGGCGCGGAGGTGGTGCGACGGGTTCTGGTGGTTACCGACGACGACCTGCTGACGGTGCCTCTGACGGGCCAAGCCAGCGTCGAGGTGGGAGCGCTGGTGCGGGCCGGCGACGAGCTGGCGCCGGGGATCCCTGCCCCCGAGTCGGGGCAAGTGATGCAGATCGCCGATGGCCAAGTGGTGTTGCGGTTGGCGCGGCCTTATTTGGTGTCGGCGGGTGCCATTCTGCAGGTGCGGGATGGGGATCTGGTGCAGCGGGGGGATTCTTTGGCCCTCCTGGTGTTTGAGCGGGCCAAGACGGGGGACATCATCCAGGGTCTGCCGCGGATCGAGGAGCTGTTGGAGGCCCGCAAGCCCAAGGAAATGTGTGTTCTGGCCAAGCGGCCCGGCACGGTGCAACTGAGCTGGCGAGGAGAAGAGCCGGATCTGCGGGTCATCGAAGCCGATGGTACGGTTACCGAGTATTCGGTGATGCCGGGGCAAAACCTGATCGTGGTCGATGGCCAGCCGGTACAGGTGGGGGATCCGCTGACCGACGGCCCGGCCAACCCCCACGACCTCTTGGAGATCTACTTTGAGTACCATCGCCAAACCTTGGGCGACGACCAAGCGGCACGGCTAGCCTTGCGGGAGGTGCAGCGCTTCCTGGTCAACGAGGTGCAGAACGTCTATCGCTCGCAAGGGGTGGAGATTGCCGACAAGCACATCGAGATTGTGGTGCGCCAGATGACCTCCAAGGTGCGGGTGGACGACAGCGGCGACACCGTCCTGTTGCCCGGCGAGCTGGTGGAGCTGCGGGAAATCCAGCAGACCAACGCTACCATGGCCATCACCGGCGGGGCGCCGGCTAAGTACACGCCCGTTCTGCTGGGGATCACCAAGGCCAGCTTGAACACCGACAGCTTCATCTCGGCGGCCAGCTTCCAGGAGACCACGCGGGTGCTGACGGAGGCGGCCATCGAAGGCAAGTCCGACTGGCTGCGGGGCCTGAAGGAGAACGTGATCATCGGGCGCTTGATCCCGGCGGGCACGGGCTTCAGCACCTACGAGGAGATGGCGCCAGAACCGGAGCCGGAGGAAGAGGAGGAGCCTGTTGTGCTGCCAGAGCTGCCGCCTCGCCTGATCTTGGATGACGACCAGCTCATCGACGACTCCACCCCCGTTGACGAGCCGACGGAGGATGAGGGAGAAGAAGAGTGAGGCGTTGGCGGATCACCAGCCCTGGGCGGCGCTACAGGCTGAGATCGTCGCTTGCCGCCGCTGTCCCCGCCTGGTGGCTTGGCGAGAGGCGGTTGCCCAGCAAAAGGTGGCCCGTTTTTGTGACCAGCTCTACTGGGGCCGACCGGTGCCGGGGTTTGGGGATGTGCAGGCGCGGCTGTGGGTGATCGGCTTGGCGCCGGCAGCCCATGGGGGCAACCGCACCGGGCGGGTGTTTACGGGGGATCCCAGCGGGGATTGGCTATTTCGCGCTCTGCGCCGGGCCAGGTTTGCCAATCAACCCATCTCTCTGCACCGGGAAGATGGCCTGCAATTGCGGGATTGCTCCATCTCAGCCGTGATGCGCTGCGCGCCGCCGCAGAACCGCCCCACCGCCGCAGAAGCCAAGACCTGCCTGGGCTATCTGAGACAAGAGCTGGAGCTGTTGACCCAGGTGCGGGTCATCTTGGCGTTGGACCATAACCACATGCCATGGCCATGACGACCTTGCTGAGCCGCCAGGCCCGGCGGGGATCAGGCGGGCTGCCAGGTTTCCAGGCGGTAGGCGCTGTCCCAGAACAGCCATTCCAGGCGAGAGGCGGTGACAAAAGCAGCCGTCATCTTCTCCCGCGTCGCCGCTGTGGTCTGCGTAGCCAAGGAGTCGGTGATGTCCAGGGCCTGTTGCACCACCTGGGCAAATTCTTCCCCGGCATAGGTGTCGATCCATTGTTGATAAGGATTGTTGGGCTTGGCGGTGCGGTAAATGGCGGATCCCACCTCACGGTAAATCCAGAAGCAGGGCAGCACAGCGGCCATGGCCACCTCGTAGGGATCCAAGGCAGCCGCAGCCAATAGAAAACGGGTGTAGGCGAAGCAGGCAGGAGCGTAGGTTGTCTCCGGCTGGATGTCGTAGAGGCGAAAGTAACTCTCGTGCAGGCTGCGCTCGGCCACAATGGCCCCCAGGGCAAAGTTCAAGAAACTCACCACCCGCTCAGCCCCCTCGGAACGGGCCCCGATCAAGGCAAGGGCGCGGGCAAAATCGGTGAGATAAAGAGCATCCTGCTGCAGATAGAACTGAAAGCGCTGCCGCGAGAGGCTGCCTGCGGCCAGCTCTTGGTTAAAGGGGTGATCCAAGATCTGTTGGTAGATGGGCTCGATCGTCTGCCAGAGGTGGGCGGTAAAAGATTGAGACATGGTGGCTCTCTCGCGGCGTTTCTGGGGTTCTTTTCAACTGATTGAGATCTCTGGGTGTGGGGGAAACTCTTTGGGTGCCCTGTGGCCGGAAAGTTGGACGTGAGTATCTCGATTCCAGATCCCTACCCCCGCTAGGGCGGGGATCTCCTTGTCTCAGATTGCCCCTCCTCTCAGTTACCGCTTTTCAGGGGGTCAGCCCAGCTAAACCTAGGCTTCGGGCATAAGGGGACGGAAGCCGTGCTTGCGGGACAGTTGCCCGATTAAATCCAGCTTTTCTAGGGTGATCAAGTTGCGGCCCCAACTAAAATTGGTGTACAGGCCCTCGAACTCCAGGAGCATCGCCTCGGCAAAGCAGGCGAAGAGCTGGCGGGCCGGGTTGGCCACATTCAAAAATTGCATAATATTCCACTCGATATCGAGAGAGTGTTCCACCATGCCGCCGTCGATCACGTACAGCCCCTTGCGCTGCAACTTGGAGGCGATGTTTTTCGGGTAGCCACCGTCGATGATCACGCAGGGATCCGGAAGCACCTGAGGATCGAGGGTCACTCCTTGGCTCATGCTGGCCACCCAGACGATGAAATCGGCGCGGGGCAAGGCCTCTTCCAAGGAACAGACCTCCCCTTTTTTAAGTTTGGCCTGCAGCTCTTCCAGGCGTCGCCGCTCGCGGGCTATCAACAGCAATTTGGCCGGGGAAGTGTGGGCTACCAACCACTGGCAGATGGCACTACCGATATCGCCGGTGGCCCCCACCACGGCAACTGTGGCAGCTGCCAAATCCATGGCGTAGCGCTGGGCCGCCGCCTGCAATTGCTGACAGATGATATAGGCCGTGTGGGTGTTGCCGGTGGTAAAACGCCGAATTTCCAGGTCGATGTTGCGCACCCGCCTGAGGGTGTCGAGGCGAAAATTCTCGAAAATAATGCTGCTAAATCCTCCCAGGGTGGTGATGTTCAAGCCGCGCCGCTGCGCCAAGGCCATCGCATTCAAAATCTTGCGACAGGCCGCCTTCACCCGTCCCCCCGCCAGCATTTCCGGCAGGAAACAGGATTCGACGTACTGGCCATAGATTTTTTGGCCCGTGATGCTGGTCACCACGATCTCGTCCACCACCTGAGGCGGAGCCATGCACCAAAATTCCAGGTCGCTCTCCGCATATTCGGAATACCCCAGCTTATCTGCCACCCGTTTTGCGTGGGCCAGGCTGGTCAGGTGCCCGATCAGGCCGAACATAGATGCTCACTCACTTCGATACTTAACTTTATGAGCTCCATCCGGATCCCATCAAAACATGTCCGCACCCAGAGAGGGTAGGGAGCGTTCCAGCCAGGCCGGAAAACCAATCGGCAGGCAGAGTTGAGTTGCGTCAGGCGGCCCGCAGACCCTGGGCCGAGAGGCGCATTACCTCGCGGGTGTTGAAGCCGATGCTGGCCAGGGCCTCGCCGTAGGCGATCATGAAGTCTTCTACAATGGCCTCGCGATCCATGTAAATGGCTTCCACATCCGCCTCTACCTGCTGCAGCATCTGCCGAACTAGAGGCAGATTTTGGGCGTTGGCTGCTTCGATCTGGGCTTTAACCTCGGCAAAGTGCTCGCCCAGCCAGCGCTCCCCAAAATTGAGGTGCAGATACTCGTCCTTAACTACCCCCTCGGTGATCTTGCGGGCAAAGTCATCGGCAACCGGGATGTAGATGTTGTAGGCGGCAATGGCAAAGCACTCGATGATCAAAGACTGAATGACAAAACAGGAGACCAGATCCCCTGCCGCTGCGGCGCTTTGGAAATTGTCCCGCAAGGGCGCGAAAAAGGCGCGGGCAAACTCCACATCGGGTTCCACCTGCAGGTTTTTGCCGCAGGCCTGGAAGCCTTTCATGTGGCGCAATTCCATCTTGGCCAGCTTGCGCAGCTCCTCTGCAGCTTCCGGCAGCATTTCGGCCAGCTTGAGGTAGTTGTCGTGGGCTTCTTGTTCGCCTTCGATAACAATACCGTTGATGCGGGAGTAGGCCTGCCGATACCTTGGGCTGCTGTAGTCTAGGGCAGTGCCGCCCCCATCAGTGGGGGACGGGGGGGTGTTGGGCAGGACGTTCGCTGGGGCCATACTCGTGCATCTCCTTTTGTAGTTGTAGATTGTTGTGAACCGCTTCGCCGGCCCTTCAACAATCCTGGCGCTTGCCACTAAATTGTTCCTCTACTCAGAATAGCCTCAGGTGGTGCGGAATTCATCGGATCCCTTTTGCCCAGGGAGGCAAGCCTGTTAGGGTGAGTGCTCAGGTGCCGTTGAGGAGCCGGGGGTATGTCTGCTCTTGGGGAGGGCCTGAATCAGCTGCGCCAGTTGCTGGTGGATCTGGAGGAACAATCCCTCGATCAGCCGATTGGCAGCGCCGAGGAGGTGTTGCAGGCAATCGAGATGGCGACGGCTTTTGAGCTGTTCGAGGCGGAAAGCAGCCGTTTGCTGCTGCAGATTGTGGCCAATCTCTGGGATCGGGTACGCCAGCACGATCTGTCGGCGCAGGAGATCGAGGCGGTGGCAGAGAAGCTGCGGGCGGTGGGCTATACCGATGCCGAGATCCAGGAGATCTTGGATCTGGAGCCTCAGGACAACTAGCCGCAGGCTAGGCGGAAACCATGCCCAACTCGGCGGGAGCGACATCTGCTTCTAGGTGAGTGGCCGTGTCGTAACAGGCTCCCCGCAGGTTGGCAAGCTTGAGTTTACAGCCGCTGAGGTTGGCCCCTTTCAGGTTGGCGCCGCTGAGGTTGGCCCCCGCCAGGTCTGCCTGGCTGAGATCGGCACCACTCAGGTCGGCTGCGGTCAGGTTGGCGCCGCGCAGGTTGGCCCCTTGCAATCGAGATCCCTGCAATTTGGCCTTTTCTAGATTGGCCAGGCGCAGGTTGGATCCCTGCAGATCGGCTTGGCTGAGGTCGGCGCCGCTCAAGTAGGCCCGCTCCAGGTTGGCAGCGGCCAGTTTGGCCTGCTGGAGGGTTGCTCCGCCCAGGTCGATCCCGGCCAAGTCGGCACCGGCCAGGTCAGCTTCGGCCAATTGGCTGTTGCTGAAGTCCCGCTCGCCGCTGCCATAGCGCTGCAACAGTTCCGCTGCGGTTTCGACCATTGCTTTTCCCCATCCTAGACAAGTCGGATCCTACCGAGGAACAGGGTTGCCGCCAAGGGCGCACATCCTCCAGGCGGCGCCTATCAGCCATGCCTCCAGATCCGAACATCTGCCAAGGCCATCAGCCCTCTTGCCTGCGAGAGCGCGCTAGGATGGGCGCAACGCCCTTTTCTCTGGATCCCATTTGTTCTGTTATGAGCTTGCCCCGCGTGCCCCGCTCCCGGCCCCGCCCAAAGTTACGCTCGATCCCTCGCCGCAAAACCGAATCGGCTCTCTATGCCGAGATGCAGCAGCTCACTGTGGAAAAGCAGCGGCTCAACCAGGAATTGGAGTTCATTCAGGAACGGCAAGGGCAAATTCAAGCAAGGCTCCGGGAAATCGAACAAGCGCTACAGCGTTTTCAGCAGGAGGCAGAGAGCTTTCGGGATCCCGCCGCTGCTCGAGAACCGGGCACTGGCCGCTTCTCCTCCTCCCGTTTCCCGCCGATGACCTTTGAGTACTGAGCCAGTTCCCTGCCGAGTGGGGAAGCCAAAGCCATTGCCAAAGGAGCAAAAAACTGGGTTTAGAGCCCCGTTCTGTCCTTTGGGACGGCCTTGTGGTACCTTTTGTATGGCGGCATGGGTAGTCAACCGCTTCAAAAACCCAGTAGTCTAACCCCTAAGACATTAGCTAGGGTTTTGTATTGGCCTTGAAGCGGTACCCTTGGGCAGAAGAGAACCGAGCCGCGAGACCGAAGTCCAGGGGTAGACCTGTTGGCTTTTGCTACCGGGATCCAGCCGCCCAGTCCGAGATCTTCTCATGGCCCATTCTGAAACTCCCATCCGGCATCGCTGAGTCCATAACTGCAACTGAGTACACAAGGAGCTGAGCCTCGACCATGGTTACTGCCACCGCTACTGCGACCAACGTTGGCTACATCACTCAGGTCATTGGACCTGTGATCGACGCCGAGTTTCCCAGCGGCAAGCTGCCTGAAATCTACAACGCTCTCAAGGTGGAGGCGACGACCGAAAGCGGATTGAAGGTCAAAGTCACCTTTGAGGTGCAGCAGCTTTTGGGGGATAACCGCGTGCGGGCCGTGGCCATGTCTTCTACCGATGGCTTGGTGCGGGGCATGCCAGTGGTGGATACAGGTGCCCCGATTACCGTGCCGGTGGGCGAGGCTACCCTGGGTCGCATTTTCAACGTGCTGGGGGAGCCAGTGGATCAAGGAGAGCCGGTGCAAGCCAAGGAGTTTGCCCCCATCCACCGCAGCGCGCCGCCCTTTGTGGAGCTGACTGTCAAACCGGAGCCCTTTGAAACCGGCATTAAGGTGATCGACCTGCTGGCCCCCTTCAAGAGAGGTGGCAAGGTGGGCCTGTTTGGCGGCGCCGGCGTCGGCAAGACGGTGCTCATCCAGGAGCTGATCCACAACATTGCCGAGGAGCACTCCGGCCTATCGGTGTTTGCCGGCGTGGGAGAGCGCACCCGCGAGGGGAACGACCTCTACAACGAGATGAAAGAATCGGGGGTGCTGGACAAAGTAGCGCTGGTGTACGGCCAGATGAACGAGCCGCCGGGCGCTCGTATGCGGGTGGGCCTGACCGCCTTGACGATGGCGGAGTACTTCCGCGACGTCAACAAGCAGGATGTGCTGCTGTTTATCGATAACATCTTTCGCTTTGTGCAAGCTGGCTCGGAAGTGTCGGCGCTGTTGGGCCGCATGCCCTCGGCGGTAGGCTACCAGCCCACCTTGGCCACGGAAATGGGCAACCTGCAGGAGCGGATCACCTCCACCAAGCAGGGATCCATCACGTCGGTGCAAGCGGTGTACGTGCCCGCCGACGACCTGACGGACCCGGCGCCGGCGACGACGTTTGCCCACCTGGATTCGACGGTGGTGCTGTCGCGCAGCCTGGCGGCCAAGGGCATCTACCCGGCGGTGGATCCCCTGGATTCTTCGTCCACCATCTTGCAGGCAGACATTGTGGGCGAGGAGCACTACAACACCGCTCAGGCGGTGAAGCAAACGCTGCAGCGCTACAAAGAGTTGCAGGATATTATCGCCATTCTGGGGTTGGACGAGCTGTCGGAAGAGGACAAGCTGGTGGTGGCCCGCGCCCGCCGCATCGAGCGCTTCCTGTCGCAGCCGTTCTTTGTGGCCGAGGTCTTCACTGGCTCGCCTGGCAAGTACGTGAAGTTGGAGGACACCATCAAAGGCTTCCAGCGCATTCTCTCCGGAGAACTGGATCATCTGCCGGAGCAGGCTTTCTATCTGGTGGGCACCATCGAGGAGGCCATCGAGAAGGCGGAGAAGCTCAAGTCCAAGTAATCCCTCACCCTCAGCCCCTCTCCCAGGGGGAGAGGGGGGTTGGCGGCTGCTGAGGATCCTCGGCCACAGGCCCGAAGCGGTAGCCTTTGCCATAGACGGCGTGGATCAACTCGGGGGAGCCGGGCAGACGGAGGCGGCGCCGCAGCAGGCGCACCTGAGCAGCCAGGACGTTGCTGCTGGGGGGATCCTCGCCGGCCCACACCCGCTCGTAGATCTGCTCGTGGGTGAGCAACTGGCCGGGGTGGGCCATGAAGTACTCCAGCAGGCGGAACTCTTTTTGGGAGAGGTGGATCATCCGTCCTTGGCGGTAGGCCACTTGGTTCTCCCGATCCAGCTCTAGGTCTCCAATTTGCAGGCGAGGGATCCCTTCGCCGGGGCCGGCAGCCCGCCGCAAGAGGGCTCGCACCCGCGCCAGCAGCTCCCGCAGCTCGAAGGGCTTGACCAGGTAGTCGTCGGCGCCGGCGTCCAGCCCTTCCACCCGGTCGTCGAGAGTATCTTTGGCGGTCAGGAAGAGGATGGGGGTGGCGCGATCTACCTGTCGCACCTGTTGGCAGAGGGAGAGGCCGGACAGGCCCGGCAACATCCAGTCCAGTACCAGCAAGTCGTAGGGTGGGGCTGGGGGCTTCTGCAGCAGCTCCCAGGCGCTGTTTCCCTCGTAGGCCACGTCCACGCTGTGGCCCTCTCGCCGCAGGTGCTGGGCCAGGGAATCGGCCAGCTCCACTTCGTCGTCCACCAACAAGATGCGCGCCATGCTCTAGGATTCTGTCTCGTCGTCGCTTGCCGGAGGGGCCAGGGAGGGAGGGGGCTCCAGTTGTAAGCAGAGATCGTAAAGGCGGCGCCGCGTCCACAGGGGGGATCCCTGGAAGCGCCGGGCCAGTTGGCGGCTGGCAGCGGAGCGGGGAAGGCCCTCGGCCAGCAGGCGGGCCAGCTCCTGGCGAACTTCCGCTTCCGAGGGGGAGGTTTCTTCGCCCTTTTCGGAGGCAGGCCGCCCCTCTAGAACAAGGGTGAACTCCCCCCGCGGCGGCTGGGCGGCGCAGTGCTCCAGAGCGGCGGCCAGGGATCCCCGCCAGAAGGACTCGTGCAGCTTGGTCAGCTCGCGGGCCAGCACGATCTGCCGCCGGGGGCCGCAGTGAGCCAGGAGATCTTGCAGGGTTTGCTGCAGGCGATGGGGGGCTTCGTAGAGAACGACGGTGCGCTCTTCTTGGGCCAGTTGTTGCAGACGGGCTTGTCGTTGGCTGGCTTTGAGCGGCAAAAACCCCTCGAAGACAAACCGCCCTGTGGCCAGCCCAGAAGCAGCCAAAGCGGCCACTGCCGCTACCGGGCCAGGCACCGGGATCACCGGGATCCCAGCTTGGATACAGGCGCGCACCAGTTCCTCTCCTGGATCGGAGATGGCGGGTGTGCCGGCATCGCTGATTAGGGCCACCGACTGCCCTGCCGCCAGATACTTGAGGATTTGCGGGATGCGCTGGGCGGCGTTGTGCTCGTGGTAGCTGATGAAGCGGGCGGAGATCTGAAAGTGTTTAAGAAGCTGGCCGGAGTGGCGGGTGTCTTCTGCCGCCACCCAGTCCACTTCCCGTAGGACTCGCAGCGCCCGCAGGGTAATGTCTTCGCGGTTGCCGATAGGGGTGGCCACCAAGTAGAGGCTGGCGGTGGGGCGCTCCATCTCGACAAGGCCAGAGCTAAGCGGGTACTGCTTTCCAGGTTAAGGGATCCCTGTGGCAGGATCGGGGAAGATTGGCGGGAGAAAGCAGGTGCGCCTGACCACGCGAGCTACCTATAGCATCCGGGCTTTGCTGGATCTGGCGATGCTTGGCCAGGTGGCCTCGGTGCGGGCCATTGCCGAGCGACAGCAGATCCCGGCCCCCTATCTGGAAAAGCTGTTGATCGAGCTGCGCCAGGCTGGCTTGGTCTGTTCGCAGCGCGGGGCGCAGGGGGGCTACCGGCTGGCACGGGCACCGCGGCGGATCCCAATTAGCGCCATTTTGGCGGCGGTGGGAGAATCTCTGGATCCTCTCCCGGCTGAGAGGGCAGGGGCTCAGCAGGAAGGCTCTGCGGATGGGCTGGACTGGGTAACGGAGGCCCTCTGGCGGCGGATCGCCCAGCGGGTGGAGCAGGTGTTGGAGGAAACAACTCTGGAAGATCTCTACTTCGACGCCCGCAGTTGGCAGGCAGCCCAAAGTCAGGGGGGAGGGTTTGTGGTCTGATCGCGCCTGCGGGAGGGAGACCTTGCTGTTTTTTCCGAGTCAGCCAGCCGCTCCCCTGGTGCTGGCGGCGGCTTTGGGTCTGGATTACTGGTTGGCAGATCCCTGGGGGTGGCCCCATCCGGTGCGGGTGATGGGGGCGGTCATCGCCTGGGGCCAGAGTTGCATTCTCAGGCGCTGCCCAACGCCGGCGGCCCAGCGCTGGGGCGGGGCAGCTCTCACCCTGGCGCTGCTGGCGGGATCCTACGCGGCAGGCTGGGGGCTGATCGCCGTTGCCCAGGCTCTCCATCCCTGGGCAGGGATCCTGATGCAGATCATCCTGATGGCCAGTTGCCTAGGGGGGCGCAGCCTGCGCTTTGCCGCCTTGGAGGTGTTGGATCCCTTGGAAAAGGGGGATCTGCCGCAGGCCCGCCAGCGCCTAAGCCGCTACGTGGGCCGGGATACGGAGCACCTGACGGAGGCGGAGATCTTGCGAGCGGTGGTCGAGACGGTAGCCGAGAATACCCCCGACGGGGCGACGGCCCCTTTGTTCTATGCCTTTTTGGGAGGGGCGCCCTTGGCTTTGGCCTACAAGGCCAGCAGCACGCTTGATTCGATGGTGGGCTACCGCCATGCCCCCTTCACCTACCTGGGCACGGTGCCGGCCCGCTGTGAGGATGGGCTGACCTGGCTGTCCTGTCGCCTGACGGTGCTGACCCTGGCCCTGCTCAGCGGGGATCCCTGGGGATTTTGGCAGCGCTGTCGCCGCGACGGGCGGGCGGATCCCAGCCCCAATTCGGGGTGGAGCGAGGCGGCCTTTGCCTGGCGGCTGCAGATCCAGTTGGGAGGCACCAATTTCTATCGCGGCATCCCCAAAGAGAAGCCCAAGGTGGGGATCCCGGCTCGTCCCTTGAGCCCCCAGGTGGTGCGGGAGAGTCTGGGGCTGCTGAGGCAGGTTCTGGGGGTGTGGGGAAGTTGGATGGTGGGAGTAACTCTAGTTCTCAACTCTCCTCTCCCTCTAGGAGAGGGGTTGTAAACTACTCCAGACTAAAGTCAGGAGCTTTTAGTAGCCCTGCAGTCGGCAAACCGACCGCGGACCTCTGGGCTGGTTTACAGCAGCCCCAATCGACCGTTCCCAGTGCCTTAAAAGCCGTTTCTGGTGCCCGCAACACTAGGATAATTCAGAAGCAGCTAAAGCTGCCTAAGCCGAACAGAGGCAGAAAAGGCGAGGTCTTGCAGTCAAAACTGAACGGTCTGGAGCGTCGCATGCGCATGGGAAGGAGCTCCGGGATCCAAGGGCTTTTAATCTTAACGGGTGCTAGCTCAGCGCCCAGCGCTGCAGGGCAATGCCGAGGAGCAGGCCCAGGCCGCCAAAACGCAGCACCTGCCAAAAGGTGGCAGGAACGGGGTTAAACACTTCCAACAGGTAGGCTTGCAGACGTTGTTCCAATTGGCTGACTTCCGCCTGGATTTCAGCCCAGTGTTCGGGGGAGAGCTGGGATAGGCGCTCCAGCTCGCGCAGGTCGGCCAGCCGCGCTTGCAAGATCTCGAGCTTGGCTTGCAGAGCCTCAAGGGAATCGGGGGAATCGGGAGGAGCGGTCACGGCTGCGCCTCGGCTGGGGGGGCGGGGGAACGGGATCCGGCAAACCCGGTTTGGATCTCGTTGAAGGGTTTGGCTTGGATCACCCCTGGGGGGACGGGATCCAACTGGAAGAGGGCGCGAATGGCGTTTTCCACTTCGGTGATGGGGCGGTTGCCAATGGATTGGTAGACGAGGTTGCCCTGGGAGTCAAAAAGCAGGGTCTGGGGGACTTGGCCGCTGTAGTATTGGCCACGCTCATCCCCAGGCAGGAGGGAATCGACAGAATAAGGAATGAAATAGACTCCCCAGCCATAGCGAACTTGCAGGTTGGCCAGGGTGGCTGCGTATTTTTTGCAGTCGCTGCTGTCGTCGATGTAGTACACCAGCAGGGCCGGGATCCCTTGTTCTTTGGCCTGTTTCAGGGAGACACGAGGGGGGATCATGCCGCCGTTGGAGCCATAGAGGGCAAAGATGTTGCCGTCGTAGCGGTCGTCGTTGAGGAGAGCATGGGCAGGCGGAGACAACCAGCCCATTAACACGACGCACAAAGCTACCAGGAGAAGACGCAGCCACAGCATGATTCAAAACAGCATGATCCAGGGAGGATTGTCGGGCAGAGGGGAGGCTCTCTCATTGTGCCATTTTGCCCCGGTTCAGTCTCAGGGGCGGTGGATGATGGCCTCGACCCGCCGTTGTTTTTTCACCGGATCTACGCCCACCAGCCGGATGTAGTCCTTGGGAAAACGGCTGAGGCACTGCTCGACAGCCTGACAGGCAGCGGCCCATTCTCTCAGGTGGGCAACTCCACACTCCTGCCAGGAATGAACGCGGTAGCGGCGCGGATCCGCATGCTCCACCAGGATCTCATAGCCTTGGGCCAGGATCTGGCGAAGCTGGGCCTGCACGCCTGGGTTGAGGGAAACTGGGGCAGGATCGGCCGAGTTGGCAGCCACAGGAGGAGGGGATGGCGGGGAAGCGGGGGGCGGCTCTTGAGGAGCGGAGCGCCGGAGGCCAAGGTATTCCTCGGAGAGGCGACGGGCTTCTACTTGGTGTTGCTCGGCTTTGAGCTGGTGGCCGGCCTGGATCAACTGCTCCAGAGAAAATCGCGGTGGCGGAAACTGGGGGGCGCCCTCTTTGCTTTTGAGCAGGCGAAAGGCAATCCCTTCCAGGCCGACTTCTTGGATAAATTGCCATACCTGCTCGTCGTAGAGCTGGGCGCGCAGGGCGCCGAAAAAGTCGATGGCCTGCTCGGGAAAGGCGTCCACCAGGCGCTCAATCTCCTCAAGAGACAGCCCGTCGGCTTGAAAAATGCCGTGAACGATGTGGATGCGGTCGGTGCGGCTGGGCTCCCAGTAGAACTTGCGCATGCGCCCATCGCGGATGAGGGGGGCATAGAGGGTGGAAAAGTCGTTGCCGGTGGCGATGATGGGCACCCGCGGCAGGGGCTTGGGATCGTAGCTGCCGGGAAGCTGCACGTTGGTGGGGTTGTCGGCGATGTTCATCAGGGTGGCGCTCACCAGTTGGGTGTTGACGGTGTACTGGGTCATGCTGTTCAGGCGACCGGCGCCGGCATCCAGGTCGTTGATCATCAGCACGGCCATCTGGCCAAATTTGCGGATGTGCTCGGCAGCTTCACGGTAGCGCAGGCGAATCATACGGGCGGGATCCCCGGCGTCGGGACTTTCCAGCTCGCCCCCCGAGATGTGGACGGCATAGACCTTCATGCGCTCAAAGATGAGGTTGCATTGGAAGGTCTTGCCCTCCCCCTTGCGCCCGTGGATGCCCAAGATGAGCGGAACGGGCACGTCGGGCAGAGGAAGATGATTTTTGGTCAGGTGCAGGGCGACAACTTTAAGAAAGGTGGGGGGGATGTAGTAGCTCATCGGTGGGCCTTAGCTTGGTTGCGAGAGTTTCTATTTCCTCCATTGTCGTTCTGGGAAGTTGGCCCCTGCCCCTCCTCGGCCCAATTCTCGGCGGGCAGCAGGGACAATACTCCAGATAAGTGCTAATTATCTGGACTATCGGCAAGGGGAAAGAGTGCCCACATGGGCGTTGCCATGGGATTACGCGGGAGGTTAGTTTTTGTAACAGTCTTCCGGCAGGGCGACCCCAGAGATGGCAACACAAGCTTTTCTGGCGCTCTGGTCAGGCCGGCTTAGACGAAAAGCTGTCCATCTAAGGGTGAGATCTTGCTGTTGAATTGCCTAAGCTCTGTGTTGCTGGCTGTCGAAGCCGCCGCTCCCGTCGAGGCGCCAGGGGGAGACAACCTCTCTCCCTTGATCTTGGTGGCGGTGCTGCTGGCCTTGGTGGTCATCTACTTGGCCAGCCGCGTTGGCGGAGAAATGGCCGTTCGCCTGAGTTTTCCCCCCGTGCTGGGAGAGTTGCTGGGAGGGGTGTTGGTGGGCGGTTCTGGCCTGGGGTTACTGGTTTTTCCCGAAGGGCCGCTTTCTGCCGAGGCGTTGCCTACCTTGGCCCAGTCCTCAGCTCTGATGCAGATTCTGCAGGCCACCGCGGGTCTTGACAAGGGATCCCTGGTGCAGGTGTTCTCCTCCCAAAGCCAGATCATCGACATCCTCTCGGAGATGGGGGTGGTTATCCTTCTCTTTGAAATTGGTCTTGAGTCGGATCTGGGGGAACTGTTGCGGGTTGGCCCGCAGGCGGCGGCCGTGGCCGTTATTGGGGTTGCTGTGCCCTTTGCGGCGGGAACACTGGGCCTGCTCTACCTCTTTCACGTGCCTGTCATCCCTGCCATCTTCGCCGGGGCGGCTCTGACGGCAACCAGCATTGGCATCACCGCCCGCGTCTTGGCCGAGCTGCAAAAACTCACCTCCCTCGAAGGGCAGGTGATCATCGGCGCCGCCGTCCTGGACGACGTGTTGGGCATCATCATCTTGGCGGTGGTGGCCAGCTTGGCCAAAACCGGAGAGGTTGACGTCGCCGATGTTGGCCTCATCGTCGTCAGCGCTGTCGTCTTTCTCGTCGGCTCTATCGTCTTGGGGCGACTCCTCAGCCCCTACTTTGTGGCTCTCCTCAACAACCTGAAAGCCCGCGGCAACCCCCTTTTGCCCGCTCTGGTCTTGGCTTTCTTGTTGGCCTATGTAGGGCAGGTGATCCACCTGGAGGCGATTTTGGGCGCTTTTGCCGCCGGCCTAATTCTAGGGGAAACCGACAAGCGCCAGGAGCTAGAAGAACAGATCAAGCCCGTTTCCGACCTGCTGGTGCCCATCTTCTTCGTCTGCGTCGGGGCCAAAACCAACCTCGCCGTGCTCAACCCCACCCTCCCCGCCAACCGCGAGGGGCTGATCATTGCCGTCTTCTTGGTTAGCGTTGCGATTGTGGGCAAGCTGGCCGCCGGCCTGGGGGCGTTCGGCAAGCCGGGCATCAACCGCTATGCCATCGGCGTGGGCATGATCCCGCGCGGCGAGGTGGGCCTGGTGTTTGCCGGCGTGGGAGCGGCCAGCGGGGTTCTCTCCGAGGCTCTCGACGTCAGCATCATCGTCATGGTGATCGCCACCACCTTTATCGCCCCCCTCTGGCTGCGGGGAGTATTGATCGGGGAAGTAGACTCTCCTCCTTCTCTCCTGGATCTGCAGGCAGAAGCATCAGAGCAAGACCGCGTCGAAACCCCATCAGCTCGCTCAGACTCAGAGCAGGTGGGCATTCCTGAGAGTTGAATCACCTCGACTTTCTCCCCAAACGTCCCCAGAGCGTCTGGAACAGCAGCCACAGCGGGTTGCGACGGCGGGATCCCACGTCTTCAACCTTCTCCGCCCTCTCCTGTTGGGGCAAAATCACCCGCATCGAGGGCGGGTCAAACCGCTGCATCGTTGTGGAGCGCCGATCCACCACCTCCGCCTTTAGGCTGCGAAAGCTGACAGACTGGAGATACCGCTGAAACTCTTCGTTCGACAACTGGCGAATGCAATACTGCATCCGCACCTGATCCCCCAACTGGATCTGATCCCCATCCTTGAGATCCCAGCTCAGACATTTCTGCCCGTTTACTGAGATGCCATTGGTGCTGCGCTTGCCTTCGATATTGCCGTCCAACAGCCGGTAGGTGTAGCCACCGCCCTTTTGCGGCAGCCGCAAGAGCAGCGCGTGCTGCCGAGAAACCGCCGCCGAATGGACGACAATGGCGTTGCTGGGATCCCTGCCGATGGAATAGGTGGCGGCACTGAGGGCCACAGCCCGCCGTCCCTGCTCGTCATCGATCACCAGCACATGCCAAGTCTGGGAGGGGGAAGACGCTGGGTCAGCAGGCATCGTTTGGGGTTGGCTTTGCCAGAGAAAGGTTCGGCAGAAGAAGGGCCTTCCTTCATAATGATAGGATAGGGCTTAGCCACCCGCGAGGAATCGTAAACAGCCGCCATGACTGCAACTCCCTCCCTTCTTCAGGAACTTCCCCCCATCTACCCTGGCGTGGCCGTGCGGGTCATCAATCCCAACGATACCTACTACCTCTTTGAAGGACAAGTACAGCGGGTTACCGACGACCATGCCGCTGTCCTCTTCGAGGGGGGCAACTGGGATAAATTGGTTACCTTCCGCCTTTCGGAATTGGAAGTGGTGGACAAGTCCCGCCGCTAGCTCCGCTCCGCTTTCCTCTAGAACTTCCCCATGCGCAGCCATTGGCAGGAACCTTTCCTTTGGATCCATGCCGCCGGGATCCTCCTCTTCCCCTTGTGGATTGGGCTAACCGTCATTGGGTTGGCCACCGGGGATCCTCTCCTGTCGGTGGGAGTAGAGCAGGCCGCAGTGGCTGTGGCGGGCATTGGGCCAGTCTTTGCCATGCAGTGGCGCAAGCCCTTCGATGTCTTCAGCCTGTGGGTGGCCGCCGTTCCTCCCGAGGAACTCACCCCCGACCAACGCCGCATCTTGGCTGCCTTCCTCAGCCCCGAACACAAGATCTTGACGCTATTGGCGGCACTCCTGCTGCTGGAAGTCTTTGAGCGCCTCTACGACTTCGCCCCCCTCTTTGCCCCCCTCACCCCTGGCAACGGCACCCGTCTGGCCGGCCTGGCCATAGCCGCCTTCGGGTTTTGGGGGGCCAACCTGTTCTTGCAGATCCCCCTTGCTGCAATACGGGTACTTCTCCTCAGCGAGCCGGAGCTGGCCCAACTGGATCCCATCCCTGCTGAGGAGATCGAGAGCCGCTTCTCCGTTGTTGGCGATCGCCACACCCCGCTGTTGCAACGGCTGCTGCGCCGGATTGCCGCAGTCCCATCGCAGGCACAAAAAGATGGAAATCAGAGACTCGACTGTAAAGTAGAAGTAGCCGAAGCTGCCGGCTCAGATGCCGAATCCGAAGGACGGGAGGCTGCCACACCGGAAACGACCCCTGACTTCACTTAGACAGGTTGCTGGGACGGATTTCTACCCCAAAGAAACTGCAGCTCGATGCTAGAGTGGACGGGATCCAGACTGTTGTCTGACCATCGGCGTTCTCCTGATCTTCGAGGCTACCGCACCGGCAATGGCGAGCAACTTTTCCTTCCGCTTTAAACAGTTCACCCAACGCCTCAGAGAAACCACCCAGCTTCCCCAGTTTTTCACCGAGCAAGCCACCAGCGAAACCCAAAACCTCGCGCGGGAGTTGGCATTGGTTGGGGAATACGCCACCCAGCTCAGCCAGGTGGTGATGGAGGTGGACTTCCTCAACCAGCTCTACACCCGTCTTTTGAACGAGCGGGAAGTGCTGCAGCAGGAAAAAGACAACTTAGAAGCGCGGGTCTTCGAGTTGCAGCAGGAGCGCAACGAGACTGAACCCCAAGTGATGTACCTACGTGAACAACTGAGCCAGGCCGCCTTTCAACTGGAGCAAACGCAAAACCGCGAGCGCAGCCTCAGCGAGCGGGAACGGCAACTGTCGGAGATCGTGGCCCAACTGGAGCGCCGGCGGGCTGTGCTCAACCAGGCCATCGAAAACCTCACCAACCAAGAGGCCGATTACACCGTTCGCAATAAAGAGCTAGAGGCCGTCATCAAAGATAACGAGCGCAAAGCCAAGCAATACCTAGAAGCCGCCAACCACTACCGGGCGTACTTGGAAGAGCTGAACGCCCAGATACAGGAAGCTCAGGCCAAGCTGAGGAGCCTCGGTGTTGAGCCCAAACCCGCCGACCTGCCGCGGCTTGAGGATATGGAAAAGCCAACTCCCATCCCCACGCCGCCGCCCTCTACTCCCATCGGCTACCCACCACCCCAACAGCCTCCTCCACCCCAGTCGGGCGGCTACTGGTCGGACAGCCCCTTCGATGACGATCCCTGGAGCTAGGGGCTATCCCAACAGCGCTTGTAAGTCAGCTCTGCGGCAAAGCTCAGTGCCCTCTGCCCTGAGCCGCCTTGGGAGAGCTGAGGGAGACGCGTACCCTAAAGAAGAGATCCACAGTAGGGGATCCAGCGTCCAGTTACACCCAAGCCAGACCTATGGAACTGACTGTGCCCGATTTGCAAGCCCTCAGCCAATGGGATCGGCAGTTCTGCCGCTTTGCCGAGCAGCAACAGCTCCTCAAGCCCAAACAACTGGCCTTGGCCCTGAAGATCCAGCGGCAGCAGCACGGCCCCCTGGCCTTGATCCTCTGGCAGTTGGGGTTTGTGGGCCTGCAGCACTTGGCGCAGTTTTGGGAGAGAGTATCTGGCGACGCTGACCCGGAGCTGCTCCAAGACAAGGCCTTCGGCTGACAAAAAGGGTGACTGCTGCCGTCTGTTTTCCTGGCCGAGGAGCGAGACTGCAGTATGGCCTTTTCGGACTCCACCGTCACTCATCCTGAAAGTCCTGTAGCGGTGAGCTGCAGCTCCCTTCCTGCAGCGCCGCCCGCCCCCCAGCCACCATCGGGTGAATCTTCTGGTTAGCTGACCTGTTGTACTTGGCCGACTGCCGCTTGCGTAAGCAGAAGAGGGAAAGACAGCACTCTGCACCGCTCCTGCAAGAGGGTGGCTGGGCGCTCTTTCAGCGTGGTTGGCCTACCAACCCTGTCGCTGGAAAAAGCTGGAATCCACAGCCATAGGTTTTGCCCTGCAATCAAGTCGATTCTTCCGGCAACAGACCCTTGGGATCCTCCGGCGGCGGCAGATGGGCCAGATCCCCACGGGATTCGCTCCCCAAAACTCGCGCCTGGATTCTCTTGATCACGACATAGAGCACCGGCACCACCAGCAGGCTGAGCAGGGTCGAGACGAACATACCGCCGATAACAGCCGTGCCCAGAGACTGGCGGCTGGCAGCCCCGGCGCCACTGGCCACGGCCAGCGGGAAAATCCCCAGGATCGTGCTCAGGGCCGTCATGAGGATGGCGCGGAAACGGGTCTCCGCCGCCTGGATCGCGGCCTTGACCAGCGGGATCCCCTGGGCAACCAGTTGGTTGGCAAACTCCACGATCAAGATCGAGTTCTTGCTGGCCAGACCGATCAACATCACCAGCCCCACCTGGCAAAAGATGTCGTTGGCCAGGCCCCGCA
Source organism: Synechococcus sp. 'PEA 65AY6A-5F PE A' (assembly GCF_047462575.1). Taxonomy (NCBI): domain Bacteria; kingdom Bacillati; phylum Cyanobacteriota; class Cyanophyceae; order Synechococcales; family Synechococcaceae; genus Synechococcus; species Synechococcus sp. 'PEA 65AY6A-5F PE A'. Next base: position 65,710 of record NZ_JAOALE010000004.1, on the reverse strand, counting down.
GCAGTTGGGCCGAGAGCGCCCCCAGAACCGCCAGCGGCACCGCCAGCAGAATGATCAAGGGATCCACATAGCTCTCAAATTGGGCCGCCAGCACCAGGAAGACGAACACCGACCCCAAAGCGAAGATCAGCGGCGCCTGTCCCCCCGACTCGATCTCTTCCAAGGACAGGCCCGACCACTCGAAGCCAAACCCCTGCGGCAGCAAGCGGGCAGCCAGACTTTCCATAGCCCGAATGGCTTGCCCTGAGCTGAAGCCCGGCAGCGGGCTGCCCTGGATCTCCGCCGAGCGGAAGAGGTTGAAGTGGTTGATGATTGCAGGGCCGGTGGTCTCCTCCACCTGAACCAGGGTGCTCAAGGGCAAAAGCTGCCCCTGCCCACTGCGCACGTAGAACTGGCCGATACGTTCGGGGCTGCCCCGGAAAGCCTGATCCGCCTGCACATAGACCCGGTAGTTGCGGTTGAACAGGTCGAAATCGTTGACATAGGTGCCCCCCAACAGGGTCTGCAGCGTGCCGAAGACCTCGGCCAGCGGGATCCCCAGCACCTGGGCCATGTCCCGATCCACCTTGACCTGCAACCGGGGGGAGTTGGCGTTGAAGGTGGGCGGGTTAATCCGCACGCCCAGGGGGGGTTGGCCCGGCGGGGGCGGCGCGTTGCCCACGAAGAAAAGCGTGTTGGCCGTCTGCTGCAGCAGGTTGAAATCGTTCACCCCCCGATCCTGGAGCTGGAAGGTGAACCCGCCCGTAACCCCCAAATCGGGAATGGCTGGCGGCAAAATCGGGATCACCAACGAGCGGCTGATCCCGCCCAAAAAGGGCCCGAACAGCCGGTTGACAATCGCCTGCGCCGATTGTTCCGGTCGCCGCCGCTCGTCCCAGGGCTTGAGGGTGGCGAAGATTAACCCGTTCCCCGGCGAGGGCCCGGTAAAGCTGAACCCCCCCACGATCACCTGGTTTTCGATTTCCGGGATCCCGTCCAAAATGGCGCTGGCCTGCCGGATGACCCGGTCGGTGTAATTGAGAGAAACCCCCGGCGGCCCCTGGATGATGGTGATGAAAAAGCCCTGATCCTCATCCGGCACAAACCCGGTCGGCACGACCTGGAACAGCCAGTAGGTGAGGCCCAGACAGGCGACAAACCCCGCCACCACCAGCAGCCGCAGCTTCACCACCAGCTCCAGGAACCGACGATAGGCGGCGCGGATCCCTTCCACGGCCCGGTCAAACCAGCGCAACAGCCAAAACATCTGCTCCGAACGGGGGCGGATCAGCAGCGCCGACAACGCCGGAGCCAGGGTAATGGCATTGAAGGTAGACAGCGAAACCGATACGGCAATGGTGACGGCAAACTGCCGGTAGATGCGGCCACTGGTGCCGGGAAAGAACGCGATTGGCACAAACAGGCCCAACAGCACCAGCGTCGTGGCGATCACCGCCCCCAGGACCTCGTTCATCCCCGCCGAGGCCCCCTGCAGAGGCCGCATGCCGCGGTCGCGGATGTAGCGGGAGATGTTCTCCACCACCACGATGGTGTCGTCCACCACCAGGCCGGTGGCCAAGGTGAGGCCGAACATGGTCAGGGTGTTGATGGAAAAGCCGAACAGGCGCACAAACGCAAACGTCCCCAGCAGCGCCACCGGGATCGTGACAGTGGGGATGAGAGTGATGCGCCAATCCTGCAAAAAGATAAACAGCACCAGCACCACCAGGACAATAGCCTGCAGCAGGGTGAAGATCACCTCCTGCACCGACTCCGTAATAAACAGCGTGGCGTCGAAGGCGATCTCGTAGATCAAGCCGGGCGGGAAGCTACGGGAGAGCTCCGCCAACGTCTGCCGCACCTGCCGCGACACCTCCAAGGCGTTGGCATCCGGCTGCTTGGTGATGGCGATCCCCACCGCCTCCTGGCCGCCGATGCGGAAGAACGTATCGTAACTTTGGGCCCCCAGCTCCACCCGACCCACGTCGGCAATGCGCACCAAGCTGCCGTCGGGGCTGGCTTTGAGCACAATTTGGGCAAACTCCTCCGGCTGCGACAGCCGCCCCGTAGCCTGGACGCTGATCTGAACCTCCTGATCCGGGGGGCTGGGCTGGCTGCCGATCTGTCCGGCAGGCACCTGGATGTTTTGCTGGCGCACGGCGTTCACCACATCCAGCGCCGTCAGCCCATAGCCGGCCAGCCGCGTCGGATCCAGCCAGATGCGCATGGCATAGGTGCGCTCCCCGAAGACGATGACATCGCTGACGCCGCGAATGCGCCGCAGGGCATCGCGCACGAACAGCTCGGCGTAGTTGCTCACAAACAGCTCGTCGTATTCCCCTGCCTCTGAGCGCAGCGCCACCACCTGCACAAAAGCGCTATCGCCGGCCTTTTCTACACTAAGGCCGTTTTGGATCACCTCTGCCGGCAGCCGCGCCTGCACCCGTGCCACCCGGTTTTGCACATCCACAGCCGCCGTGTCCAGATCCCGATCCGGGCTGAAAGTGACGGTGATCTGGCTGGTGCCGTTGCTGCTGCTCACCGAAGAGATGTAGCGGATGCCCTCGACGCCGTTGATCTCCTGCTCCAGCACATTGGTTACCGCCGTCTCCACCGTCTCGGCATCGGCTCCAGGGTAAACGGCGGTCACCCTCACCGCCGGCGGCGCCACCTGCGGGTAGTAGTCCACCGGCAATAGGGGAATGCTCACCGCTCCCACCAGCACAATGATGATGGAGCAGACGCTGGCAAAAACAGGACGGCGAATGAAAAAGTCGACAAACATAGGCCAGGGATCCGCGTAAGGAGTAGAAGGGGATGACCAAGTTGGGAAACCGCTCAAGAGGAGAAATCTAGGGCGGGGATCCAGGCGGTCTCCCCTCCCCTTGCATCCTCTGCTGCAAAAGCACCTCATCGACAATCGGGGCGCCATCGCGGATTTTTTGCAGGCCGCTCAGCACAATCGGCTCGTTGGCCTTCAGCCCCTCCAGCACCTCGTAGCTGTTGCCGTAGAGGGATCCCAGCCGCACCGGCCTTTGCACCGCCACCGCCCCGGGGGGCTTGCCCTCCTCAGGTGGCTCTGTCGTCTGCACCGTGTAGACAAAGGTTTGGGCGCCCAGACGGGCTACCGCCGTTGCCGGCACCAGCAAAGCTGGCCGCTCCTCCCAGAGGATGCGGGTTCGCACAAACTGGGCTGGTCGCACCAGCGGGCCGTAGGCCTTGCGCAACTGGCCGGCGGGGTTCTCCAGCAGGGCCTTGGCCAGTACCGATTGCGTGCTGGCATCGGCTTCAGGCGCGATGAAAGAGATTTGGCTGGTGCCGATCACCTCGCCGCGGCTGTCCAAGATCTGCACCGGTGTGCCGATGCGCAGGCGGGGGGCCTGCTGCAGCGGGATATTCAGGTTCAGCTCCAGCGCCTGGGTTTGGGTCAGGGTGGTCAAAACCGTCTGGGGCGTCACATAGTCCCCCTGCCGCACCAACACTTCCCCGACAATACCGGCAAAGGGAGCCGTGACCTGGAAAAACTGCAATTGCACCTGCTGCCGCTCCGCCTCGGCCCGGGCCCGCTCCACCTCCCGCTCTGCCCGCACAATGGCCGCCTCTTGGGCCCGGATCTGCTCCTGTTGCGCTGCCAAGGCCGCCTCCGCCTGGCGCAGATCGCGGCTGGACTGATCCACTTGCGCCTGGCTGATGGCCCCCTCGGCCAAGAGGCGCAGGTTGCGCTGGTGTTGATCCCGGGCGAACTCCGCCGCTGCCTCCAGCCGCAGGCGATCCGCCCGCAATTGGCTGAGCACGGCTCGGCTGCTCTCCAGGTTGGCCTGAGCCGCCGCGATCCCGGCCGCTTGGCCGGCCACCGCCGCCTGTTGTTGCCGGCTGTCGATGGCAAACAGAGGCGCCCCGGCAGAAACCTGGGATCCCAGCCGCACGAACACCTGGGTCACCTGGCCGCTCACCTGGGGCCGAATACTGGCCACCTGCTGGGATCCGAGGCTGGCGATGAACTCCGACGTCTCCTGAATGAGCCGTTCTTCCACGGCGCCGATGGCCACCGGTGTCGGCTGGCCTTCTCCACTCTCCATGCCGCGAGGGGGCCCGCCGGGCCGACAGGCAGCCAGGAGCAAAGAAAAACCCAACAGCGGCAGAACTGTTCGCAATCGCATCCTCAACCTGCTCCCCCAACGAGCACCCAAACAGAGGGATCCCCCATCTGCATTGGCTCAACCAACCAAGGTAATGAGCCTGTGCCTTCCTGTGCCTGTGCAAAAGCGCTGGCCATCCTTCCCAATCCAGAACTAAGTTGACACTCCCGCCGCCTGAAGGCGGGGGATTCTTACGCAGTCCACAGAAGGACCCGTAACGGCGTTGTCAAAGCGCCTCTAGACAGTTCCTGAAGGCAAAGCCCCAAGGTTCTGCTGACTTTCTTAAGCAGGTTGGCGGCAGCATTTGCCTCAGCGTTGACCAACCACCCCTTTGCCGTTTGGTACAGGCCCCGCTTGACACGCTTCCCAGAGGGTCTCCACCCGTCGGGTTTTTCACCATAATTTAGGTAGCTCATCTCCATCTAGGAAGCTCGCCTGCGAACTGTACGCCTCCTCCGCCTCGATAAACTCAATGCCATAGTGCTGACATAATTCCGCAATACGCTCCTTTAACCAACCTGTTGGAATTAAAACAAAGTTTTGGTTATTGACCTTCCCTAAACCGCATTCTTGCTTTTGTTCTTTGTTCCAACCAAAGATGATTCTCCCAATCGAGTGGTGCAAACAGAAGTCAATGACCTTGCGCGCAGCTTTGTGAATTGCATCTCGCATCCTCCGGCTTCTTTTTTCCGTAATTCGCTCAAGTTTCTGCGACCAAAACCCCTGCGGCTTGTCAGTCTTAAGCCTAGCCACCTCCTTGTTGTACCACTGGTTAAAGGATTTGACTTTGCGTCCGTCAATGATGAAGCTATGCCCTAAGTTGCTAACGCACGTAAGCCAGTTGTTTACTCCGTGGTCAATTGCTAGTACCTTTTTTGGATCCAGCGATTGCGGTTGAGCGGGCTTAGCATAGATCCACTCCAAGTAGAACACCCCATGCCTGGGCAGAATTCTTAGCTCCTTAATATTTTTCCAATCTAAGTTGGTAGGAAATCGTATCCAGAAAGCGTCTATCCCAAACCAAGCTTTGACCTGGTTGCCGAGCGGCACTCTGACTCTTCCTTCTTGGAACTTAAGCCACTTCTTCGGGTATGCTACCGTGAACATTCCCTTATTACGGTAGCGCGGTAGGTTTGGTCTTAAGCTAATCTCTTCTTGCAAGAAAAGTTTCAGCTTTGTCTTAAAACTACTTAGTGCCTCAGCTACAGACTTACACGTCTGTTGTGCGGCGGAAACATACATTGCGATAAAGTGCTTGTTTTTGGTTCTCACCATTTCAGCGCAAAGCTCACCATAGCTTGCCAATCGCTTTGTTTTGAAATAGACTTGTCGCGCATAGTACAAAGCGCAGTTGTACACCTTATTAGACTGTTGACACAAGTACTCTAATACGGGGAGTAGCTCCCTGTCCCTGACGAGAACCTGCTGACAGCCGTACCCCATACTTGTTGGTAAGTGGCATGATAACTGCAGTCTAACATAAGTAAGCAACAATGCGAGAGGGAAGCCAACGGTACAATCACTACAACCATGCTGTGGGGCTAGCGGTTGTTCGCCTCGTTTTTTGCCCAAAGAGAAGGAAAAAGGTCTTGGTAGGAGAAGTCAGGAACAGGTTGTTTGAGCTATGGCAGGAGCTGTCTAGCGAGAAGGGTTGGCATGTGAGAGCGATTGAAATAGCTCCAGACCATGTCCACCTGTTTCTTGAGATTAAGCCTACCGACCCAATTCATCTTGTGGTAAAAGCATTCAAAGGTAGAGCTTCCAAATATTTAAGGCAGAAGTTTCCTAACCTGCGAAAACTACCTAGCCTTTGGAGCAGAAGTTATTTTTTCTGTACTGCGGGGAATGCTAGCGCTGAGGTAATTCAAAACTATATCAATGACCCACATCATTGGTAAGCGACTAAAGTCGCTCTCGGGCTTTTCCGCCCCGCGCTAAAGTGCGAGGCTACCAAGCTATCCCTCTGTGTAGGCTTAGCCAAAAGCCCAGCTTCGGGATCCAGAGCCCCAACTGGCCGGACAACGGCCATCTTCGGCTAGACTGTTCCAAAGTTGTCGCGCAAGCAGCGGGTCTTTTGTTGCCTGGCGCGAAGGCGAGTTGCCGGGGTTAAAAAAGCTGACATGAGAACTGTGGCCGTAACCTGGTTTCGCCCACCGCAGCTTCAGCTTCGTCCTCAGCACTGGCTGTGGAGCTGCCTCGGGGCAGCAGCCATCACAGCCCTCACGGCGGCTGCCGCTTGGGCGCGGCCGGTGTTGGAAGTGCGCATGACCATGGGCTTGCCCATCAGCCCCAACTACTGGTACCTGGTGGCCCTCAGCCGGGCCGGCAGCCCCGGCCCCACCGCCAATCTGGTGGATCCCAATGTCCGCGTCGGGCCCAATGAGTATGCTTTTGTCCAGAACTGGGACTACCTGATCCGGGTTACCCCCCTCAACGAAGAGTCGGTCTTGCAGTCCACCATCCAGCGGTTTGGCGAGCCGGAGCGGGAGTTTGCCGTCGGCTTCAACCAGGTGCGGGTGGAGCGCCTCAGCCGCGACCGCGACACCCTCCGCTTGCAGATCGACATCTCCGAGCTAGAGGGCCTCGACGGGCGGGATCAGGATATCCAGGTGGCTCTCCTCACCGCCCGCGCCCCCTTCCGCGTCGCCCCCGAGGAAACCAACTTGGCCATTGACGCCACCCGCGGCGAGCTGCCCCACTACTACCGCCTCAGCCTCTCCAACCAGCGGCAGGTGGTCGTGGACGATCCCCAGCGCCAGGAGACGATGCGCCGCAGCCGAGAATTGATCCAACAAAGTGGCTCCGGGGCTGCCCTCAGCCGCGAGCTCATCGAGGGGGGAGCCTTGGAAATTTTGGCCGCCAACATCCTCACCTTTGAGCTGCGCCTAGTGGATCGCTAGGGATCCGCTCCCCTGCGCGCCCAAGGCGGGGCCCAGATTGCCGCCATTTCAAGCCCCTTCTGCGCCAAGAGAAGCTGGGCTGGGATCCAACATCACAAACAGAAACGACTCCAGCCCCGCCAGGTAGGTGAGCACCTGCTCCTGGGCCGCTTCCGGTTCTATCTGATGGGCTTGGGCCGCCTGCTCGATCAAGCTGGCCACCGCCACTGGCCCCTGCAAGAGGGATCCCAGCCAGGCCATCTGGGGAGCCGGAATGGCGAGGCGGCCGCGGCTGGCCCCCGGCCAGTTCATAGTAAACTCCAGCTTCTTTTCGTAGGCCTGGGCGAAGTTGCGGCGAAATTCGGCATTGTCCATCAGGATGGGGTTGAGCTGCACCCTGCCCTCCAGCCAGTCGGCGTCGCTCCAGGGCAAGACCAGGGAAGAGCCGGGGTGCTCGGCCCAAAAGTCGATCAGGCGGTGGTCGGGGTAGATCAGCTCGTAGAAGTGGTTTTGCTCGGCGGGAGAGAGCTTGTCCAGCTCCACCTGCAGCCAGGCCGGCATCGCCCTGTCTTTGAACAGCAGCGCCGGATCCCAGTCGGCGTAGTCCACAAGGCAAACCAAGCCCAGCTCTGCCTCTTGGAGCATGCGCATCAGGTCTGGGATCAGAAATCCCTTGTCCCCAGGCAAGAGGTAGTTGGCGCGGATGTTGGTGTCGTCGCTGTAGATCTGGGGATCCCAGTGCAGGGAGACCCGCAGCTCGTCAGAGGCCAGGCTGGCCATGAACTCCCGCACCTGCTGGCAGGCTTCGGGCGTGGGCAGCTCAAACAGGCCCAGCAGCCGGAACGCCTCCTGCATGCGCAAGATCACCTGCCGCTGGTAGGCGTGGTGCAGGTTGGCCCGCAGGATGCCGTCCGGCTTGAGCACCCGCTTGAGCGCCTTCAAGCCCGCCACCGGATCCTCGAGCAAATAGAGCACGTCGTTGAGGCTGATGAAGTCAAACTGCTGCCCCAGTTGTTCAATTTCCAGCAGGTCGAGGGCGTACAGCTCCACCTCTCCGAAGCCGTGGTAGCGCAGGCGTCGCTCCGTCGCCCGCACCGACTCCGGCGAGAGGTCGCAGGCCACCAGCCGTGCCCCCGGGTTGGCCTCCGCCAAGATCAAGGTCTCCCAGCCGGAGCCACAGCCGACATTGAGGATGGCGATCCCCTCGCTGGGCAGGATGGCGCGGGTGCGGGCGTATTGGGCCGTCGTCCAGCTTGAGCGGTATAGGCTGCCGATGGCGTTGCGCCCTGAGGCCTCAACGGGCACGTTGGGATAGGGCAGTTCCTCGTAGACTTGCCGCAAAGACTCGGTCGTGCTGCCGGCCATGGGATCCGCTCCAAGAAGCTGCTCCCTATGCTACCGCCTCAGGAAGGCCGCGATGGCAGCGGCAATGGCCTCATTGCCCCCCCGATCCAACTTCTCCGACGCCTGGGGTGGGTAGGGGGGATCCCGCAGGAAGTCCCAGGATCCCGCAAAGAACTCTTCCGGCGAGAGGATGCGGTGCCATCCGTAGCGCCGCAATCCCTCCACCAACAGGGGCGACTCGGCAAACCCCGACCGGTTGACACAGGCCATGGGCGTGCCACAGCGCAGCGCCTCTGCCAAGGTGCCATAGCCCGGCTTGGACACCACCCAACGGCAGAGGGGCATGACATCCACCGGCCGCCACACCTGGCCGTCTAGAATCTGCAAGTTGGGCAGAGCAGGAGCCTTTGGGTCGAAGGTGAGAAACTGCCAGTCGGGAAAATCCGCCAGCCGCTCGTAAGGCAAGCCCTGCAACCCCAGCCCGCCAAAGGTTAACAAAACCGTGGGCCGCTCCCGCTCCAGCCCCAGGCGCCGGGCCACCTCCTCTCCTGAGTAGCGCGGATCCGACCCCGTCAGCCCCACTGCCTCTTGGTGAGGGAAGGCGGCCATAGGCTCGGCAAAGGGCAGGCGAAACAGCCGCTGGCAGCGCCCGTACAGCTCGCGGATCCAGGCCACCAAGGGCTGAAACTGGGGGCCGTAGTCTTGGTAGATAAAATCCCAGCCGAAGTTGCTGGCCATCCAGCAGGGGATCCCGGCGGCCTCGGCAATGGCGGTGGCGATGGGGGGCACATCCGCCAGGATCAACGGCACCCCCTGGCTGCGAATGAACTCGGCCTCCTCCCGGATGAGGTCGGCAGCCCCCGCTTGAAACGCCTTGAGAGCAGCCAGCGTGGCCGGCAGATCCGCTTGCAGCCCATCCGGCTGCACCACCCCCACATCCAACGCCCGCGGCCGATGGAGAAACTTCCCCTCCACGTAACGCTCCAGGAGCCAGCGGGGAGCCGGCGTAACAAAGATGGGCAGAACATGGGGATCCCGCCGCAGCAAAGCATTCACGACCGCCGCCAGACGGGTAACGTGCCCAAACCCGTGAGCTGTTGCCGCCACATACAGAGGAACGGGATTCATTGTGCTCTGCACCGCTAACGCGATAGGACTCCGTCCCGCTGGCGCGAACGCAACCGCCTCAGGACAGAACAGGATCCGCGGGGGGCTTTTCCCTATGGGATCCCCACAGATTGCTGGCCAAAATCAGACCCAGGCCCAGCACGGATCCCAGCGCAATCCTCTCGCCCAACAGCACCGCAATCAACCCCAACGACAAAAAGGGCGTCACATACACCCAGTTGGCCAGGGATCCCCGATGGCCCGCCAACTCCAGAGCCCGCAGCCAAAATACAAAAGTCAGGCCCATCTCCGCCAGACCAATGTAAGCCGCCCAACCCAGCCCCGCAACTGTCCAAGAGACCTCCTGAAACGGCAGCAGTAGCAGGCCATAGAGGCTGCCGAAGACAAACCCCATGAACAGCTTCAGCACCGCGTCCCGTCCATCCCGCACATTGAGCAGCCAGTAGAGGGCCCAAATGGCAGCGCTGCCCACCGCCAGCCCCACCCCCCAGGGATCCTCCACCTGCCAGGTGTCCCAGGATCCCCCCGTGGCCACCAGCACCGCCCCCACTAGGCTCATGCCCAAAGCCAGCAGCAGCCGCCCGCGCAGGCGCTCCCCCAACAGCGGCGCCGCCAAGAGAGCCAGCAGCAGCGGCCAGGTGTAATTCAAAGCCAGCGCCGCCTGGGCCGAGAGGCGATCATAGGCCTGGAACAGCACCCCGTAGTAGCCAAGCGGGTTAAGTAGCCCCTGCAGCGCCGACAAGGCAATCTGGGATCGCTTCTGCTGGCGGACAAGATGCGCCCGCCCTGTAGCCACCAGAACCATCCCCAAGATCAGGCAGGAGCTGCACGCGGAAAAAATTAGCAAAAGCGTTGGCGCAAGGTGTTGCAGGCCAAACTTAAAGGCGCTGGCCGCCGTGGCCCAGCCCAAGATAGCTGCCGCCAGGTAGGCATAAGCCCGCCAGGGATCCCTGCCCATCAAAAGCGGTCCAGATCCCTGTCGTCCGCCTTTGGCCTAGCTCCGGTGGAAAGGCCCAGCCGCGGCGCCACCACCCAAACGTAGAGCAGATAGCCCAGCCCCGCCACCACCGTCCACTTGAGAACGGTGCCGAAAACCCGGAAGATCAGCCCCACCAGCAGGATACAGCCCAAAATGGCCAAAACCGTCAGCAGCGGACGCCCCCACGTCTCAGCCCAAGCGCGAATGGCATTTCTCCCCTGAGACGAGCTCAGCTCCCCAGAGGCCCCAGTTGCCTGCTCCAGTTCAAGCTCAAGCTGTCTTAGCCGTTCTTGTTCTGAGAAAGAAAGATCCGACATAGGGAGCAGTCTCCAGAATCCAGCGCCATCTCCATCTTACGGGCTGCTCCCCAAACCCGGCAGGCTAGGCCCGCGCCGACGGGATCTCTTGGGCCATGGCGCGGAACAGATCCAGAGCCGGCCCAGGGCGACGGTTAGGACGCGGAGCCGGGATCTCGTTGGGCACAAACGGCTTCTCAACCACCACCTTGGGCTTGGCAGGCGTAGCCGTTGCCGCAGGGCTAGAGGACTGGGTTGGAGCGGATTGGGCAGGCGCCGGACGAAAAGGGCCGGTAACAAAATCCACTAGGCCGCCGAAGAGAATGCCAAAGAAGGAAAAAAGACCGCCGAACAGCTTTTTGAGGATGCCCATATAAGAGTTTGCCGATGTCGTAAAGTTCTGCAACTGGCCATTCATTATTGTTAAGAACGGGCAGCTTGGCTATAGGTAGATATGCTTTTTTCGACTCAGGGATCCCATACCTGCCTGCCGGTGGCATCAAACCGCCGCAGCGGCAGGGCCAACTCCAGCTCCTGCAGCTCCAGCGGCTCCGAGAAGCGCCGGCTGCGCCCCAGCTCAAAGCCATCCGCTGCCGCCGGATTCACCGCGTAGCCGATATCCGCCATGGCTCCCACCGTGAGGATGCTCAGGGGGTTGGGCACCCCCCGGTCGAGGCGGCTGGTCATCAGCTCGCGGCCCAAGACGCTCTCCCGCCAATGGGCATCGCGGGATCCCTCCCCAAACTGATTCTCTAAAGGAACAGAAGGGGCGTTCCCCCCCAATGTGATAAAAGCGTCAACTGCCCGCGGGCCGATAAAGCGGGGGTCATAGCCCGGCGGCGTCGGCTGATCCCGCCCCACCAACCCTACCGTCAGCCCCTTGGGATCCCAGACGCTGGGCAAAAAGCCAAGCGCATGGCCCAACTCGTGCAGGGCAGTAATGGGCAGATCCCCCCGCTCTTCCAAAGCCGAGAGGTTTTGGCTGTTGAAGAGCACAATTGAATAGAACGGCAAGCCATTCGAGGCCCGCACAAAGCAAGGAGCCGCCCCCCCCAAAACCCGCTCGTTGCCTAGGTCTCTCGCCCTCACCTCTACCAACAGATCGTCAATGGGGAAATTGAGCGGCGTGCTGGGAAATCCCCGATTGCATGCGTCGGCCTGAATAGAGGTGGGGGGCAAATCTGGCTGGTCCCCGACAATGATCTGCTGCCATCTCAAGGCCGCGCTGCGGACAATGGCTTGCTGACTGGGAGTGAGGCTGTTGTCGGGAAAGCGAAGGTCGATCGTGAACTGGGGAACAGAGGTAGGCGTCAGCGAAGGCAGAACAGTCGGGGTAGGGGTGAGGACGACAGCTGGAGTAGAGGTGGGAACGATGGTTGGAATGGGAGTAGGAATGACACTTACCGAAGAGGAACCACCACTTCTCCCGCAAGCCTTGAGCGCCAGCAGCAAGAGCATCGCCACCAGGGATCCGATCGGGCGCAAGCTCCACGTTCTGCCGCCAAGCTTCCGAAAATCCTTCACACTGCCTCCCAACCCAAAAGCCCCACAGCCCAGACAGATCATACCGGTTGCCTCCATTTGCCGAGCAGGATTGGCCCTGGGCTCTGCCACCCATACCCATTCTCAATGGGCGATGTCTAGGAGGCTGGGGAAACCTCTGTGGATCCTCATGAACAAAAACTGGGGCCTGAATGACACAGCAAGGATAGCTTGGTAGCCCCGTATTTTAGTGCGGCGAGGAAAAGCCCGTAAGCAAGTTGCTCGCCAATGGTGTGATTGTTGATGAGGCGTGCCCTTCCTAGGCAAGCACCCAAAACGGTGAAAAACCCGAGTAGGGGCAAGCGCCCAGGAGATGTCTCAGCTAACTTGCTAAGTAGGCAGAACTTTGGGGCTTTGCCCCAAGGAACTGTCTAGAAGCGTCTTGACAGCCCCCTTGCGAGTCCGTTCCTGGACTGCGTAAGAATCCCCTGCCTTTAGGCAGTGGGAGTGTGAATAATAACAGTCACCTCAAGAGTGAGCGAAGATGGGCCTGGCGGCACGTTTTTTTGAGCCCTTTCAATCCAGCAGGTCGGAAGAACCGTCTTCCTCTTCTAGGCTCCAACCCGCCCCCAAAGCGTCCGCTGCTGCCGCCCGCAACGCCTGAGTGTCCGCCCACAACTGCGCAGGATCCGATAGCGGATCCGACAAAGGCACCAAACGCAAGATGCGGCTCTCTTGAACCAGATCGATCACCACACTGGGCCGTTCCCCCTCCAGGCCTGCCACCTCCGAGGGGGAGGGATCCCGCAAGCAGGCGTAGTCAAAGCTGTTTAGGTTGAGATAAAGGCTGCGATTGGCCACCAAGGTAGCCGCCGTTGCATCCTGAAACACCTCCATCACATAGCCCTCCCCCTGCTTTCGTACCCGACCATCGACAATATCGAAGTAGCGAACCCGCCCCAGATCCGCCAGAAGACGGTAAATATCCCGCTTATTAACCAAAATTCCGCTATCTACGATACAGGGGGCACAAGGACGAGTGTCTGTCATGGAGCAGTCGGTCTTGGGGAGCAAGCGGATCGACAACAGGCAAGAAGCAATTAGTTAGAAGTAATGCTCAACAACAGCTAGCAACCATCGCAAATCCTCTAGAAAATAGCAACCCCCCACAAGTCTAAGACTTGGGCAAACAAAACCAGAGAACCTCAGGCAATCAAGACGAGAAAAAGTCAACAGCCCTACAAACTTAAGCCATTGCAGTACAGCCCTTTGCTTTGCTCCAAAAAGCCTCTAGCCTGCTTCTCGGAAAGGCTCAGTTCTGGCCTCCCTCGAATGTACCACAGCTTTCCAAAAAGGGGCACCGATCCCTCCCAGGTAAAGGACAAGGGAAACTGGTCAATAGCCAGCAGATTTTCATCTGTATATTGTGGGAAAATAGGTAATTAAAGGGTTTGAGACACTAGATATTGTAGGTAAGGGTGAGGACGGGCCATCGCGACCGAACCTCTGCCCTAGGATGGATCTTGGCTACCCTTTTGATTTACTTGTCCAGATCGTCTGTCATCGATGACGAAAGCTTGCCAACAGCCTGTTGGGCCGCACCACCCACCGCTTGACCAACTTGGGGGCCGAGAGGGGTAGCCTCAGTTAGACGAGTTCTGCTTAGAACATCCAAGAGGCTCTATTAGGTTTAAAGTGAGGAGTAACCCGACAAAGAGTGAGGCTCGACCATGACGCTGGCTCAGGAGGCAACCGCCCAAATCCCCGCCTTTTGCGAAGGGATCCGCTACTTTGGCGATCCCTGGCCGGAATTCGACCGCCTGGGTCAGGAGCCTGCAGTGGATGCTGCCACCGGCAAGCTGCGGGATCCGGGCAGTCGCATGGCCGCCTACCAAACCCTGCTCTATGCCGATGCGCTGCGCTATCTCACGCTGCAGATGACCGCCAGCAAAGCCTCGGGCCACCCGGGCGGCTTTGCCAGCCAAGCGGAAGCCTACGCCGCTTTGGTGTACTTGGGCCAAAAGAACATCCCTACCGAAGTGGGCCACCACGCGCCCGGATTCTATGCCGCCATGTTCTTGGATGGATCCCTATCAGAAATGGGCATCCACACCGTCGCCGACTTGCAGGCCCGCTTTCGGGAACGAGAAGGGCTGCTGGGGCACCTGTCGGGCTACATCCCCGGCCTGCTGGCGCCAGCAGGGCCGCTGGGGCAGGGGCAGCACTTTGCTATGGCCGCCGCTCTGCTTTACCCAGACCGTCTCTTCCCCGTCACCATCGGCGATGGGGGCCTGGGGGAGCCCTACGTGATGAGCTCCATGATCCACTTTCACACCGCCTTCCCGCAGCGCACCAACTTCCTGCCGGTGCTGGTCTGGAACGGCTACAGCCAAGAGCACCACAGCATGATCTCTACCTTCACCAACGCTCAGATGGCCGAGTACTGGCGGGGCAACGGCTTTGAGGAAGTGGTGCTGGTGGATGCCAAAGACTTCGACGATGCCCAACAGCCTGGCCCCTACGTGGATAGCACCCAATTTTCCCTGGAAGCCCGCTTGGCCTTTGTCCAAAGAGTGCTGGTAGAGATGGAACGGGCCATCCAGTGCGCTCTAGGCGGCCACCTGACGGTTTTCATCCTCAAGCAACTGAAGGGGGCAGGCGTGCACGCCAAGGGATCCAAATCCCACAACCTCTACGCCCACCACACCTTGGATCACCCCGACATCGTGGCCGCTCTGGAGGCACGGGCCCTGCACCCAGCCGCTTGGGCTCTGGTGCGCCAAAATTGTGAACGGGCTGCTGGCGGGCCAGCCGCCAAGGTAGCTGTCACGGAGTCCGTCCGGCCCTTGCCGCCGCTGGGATCCCTGAACTTAACCGAGTTCCCCCTCGGCGATAAGCAGGTTTCCACCACTGCCATCGGCGCCCTGGTGCTACAGGTGGGGCAGAAAGACCCCGACTTTCTGGTGGCCAACGCTGACGGCAATGAGGCCTCTGGCCTTGCCAATGTCAACCAGGGCCTGAAAGTGATCCACCCCACGGCGGATCCCCTCTACAACCAACAGCCCCAAGGGCAGGTCTACGAACCCCTTAGCGAAGATGCTTGTGCCGGCCTGACGGCAGGCCTGGCGCTCTTTGGCGGGCGCTCCCTGTGGTGTTCTTACGAATCCTTTGCCGTCAACGGCCTGCCCATCTGGCAGACGGTAACCCAGGCGATGGCCGAGCTGCGCCGCCCCACCCCTTCCGCCATTGCTCTCTACACCGCCGGAGCCCTGGAACAAGGCCGCAACGGCTGGACCCACCAGCGGCCGGAAATTGAGGCCTACCTAGCGGCCATGATGCGCAACGGCAACATTTTCCCCCTCTTTCCCCCCGACGCCAACTGCGCCCAAGCCGCCTACGAGTGGGCCTTGTCTACCTACAACAAAGGGATCCCGATCTTTGCCAGCAAAACCCCCCTGCCCATCCGCACCACCCTGGAACAGGCTCGCCAAGCAGTAGAGCAGGGCTGCACCGTGCTGCAGGAAGTGCCCGGATCCCGCACAGTGGTCTTTGCCGTGGTGGGGGATATGATCCTCCTGCCGGTGTTTGCCGCGGCTGAGCAGCTCCAAGCCCAGGGGATCGGCAGCAAAATTGTTTCCGTGGTCAACCCCCGCCGTCTCTATCGCCCCGGCGATATAGCCTGGTCTACCTGTGCCCAACCCGATGGGGAGTTCATGTCTGACCAGGAGTTTGCCGCCTGGTTTGCCGGCGAAGCCCTTATCGGCGTGACCGGCGGCTCCAGCCTGATGTTGGAGCCCCTGTTGCTGCGCTACACTGGCCCGCGCGACATCTTTGCCTGGAAACGTGGCGAAACCACCGCCACCCCTACGGAACTCATGGACTACAACGGCCTGACAGCCCAGGCGCTGGCAGAGAGGGCAAAGCAACTGCTAGGCTGAGGGCGAGCTTTTAGCTTGGTTAGCATTGTCCACCTTATTTTTTCCTATGACTGAGGCTAGCTATCTCCGAGAGAAGCTTGAGAGGATATCTCCCACCGAGAGTGTAGAGCGAGTTGTTGTCCAACACTTTGCTGTTCCCCTCCTGCAGGCGCTTGGCTTTGACGACTCGGAAATTAGAGAAGAATTCGAGACAGGTTGCGGCCAGGTCGATCTCGCAGCAAGAAAGAACGGAGATCCTGAAGATATTTTCTTGAGATCCCCGAAGAATCCCTACTTGCTTTTGGAGGCAAAATCCAGAGTAGTCAACCTCAAAGAAGGATCTTGCTATAGGGATGCAGTTTGTCAGATAGAAAGTTACTTGCTTGCCAAGAACTGCAAATCTGCAAAATGGGGAATTATCACCAATGCAAATAACATCCAGCTTTGGAGAAAGCACGGAAAAGTCGTTCACCCCGCTACAGCAAACCTTGATATCAGCTCAAATAACATTGAGGGCATAGTTCGCAACTTGCGAGACAAGATAGAAAACTACGAGCGGGCTTTGACTATCTGCGTGTATAACAATAAAGGAGGCGTAGGCAAAACAACAACAGTTATTAACCTTGCAGCAGCACTAGCAACAAAGAGAAAGAAAGTCTTAGTTGTTGACTTTGATTCCCAAGGAGATCTGACAAGAAGCTTGGGAGTTACTCCTGGAAAAATTACACTGACGCAGTGCTTAAAGGATCCCAAAATAGATGTTCATTCCGTTGTCCAAACATACAGACTCAAGACAGTTAGACAAGGCAAACAGAGTATAGTTTCCATCTTTGACATTATCCCAAGAGACCCTGAACTGGAAACGTTAACTGATAGCCAGGCGGTAGCATATATCCAGAAGGGAACTCGGCGCCTTCGCGATCTGATTGCCCCTCTTCGCAATGAGTATGACTACATCCTAATTGACTGCCCAACTCAATGGCTTTACTTCAGCCAAAGTGGTGTTTTTGCTGCCGATGTTATTTTGATACCTACCCGCCCCGACGATCTGTCTTCCCTGAGTAATGCTGTTAGAGTAATCACCAAGTTTATTCCAGAAACTGCTAGGTCACGACAGGATGGTGGCCCTATTGCTTTGCCTATCTTTTTCAACGGCGTCTCTTCGGGAAGTGAATACACTATTCAACTAGCTAACGAAGAGATAGATAAGCTTATCAACCAGGAGAAAAGTGTAGATCTACGTCCATATTTCTGGCCGCATTTTAAGAAAGGTAATGAAGACAAAAGCATTTTTAGGATACCTGACTATGCAGTGATATCCTCTGCAAGCTTTGCTCGAAGGCCTGCCGTCTTTAGGGACAGGAGAGTTTTAGAATACTACCAGAGTCTTGCCCGTGAGTACTTTATCGATGAGTGAGTTTTCAGATCTAGGTAGGTTGGTTAACTTACCCCTTGAGAGCATTACGCCCGCCGATGGGTTTTCTGCTCCCTCCTTCCTTGTTGCCGCAGCCGCAGATCAGCTAAGGGCGACAGGAGGACACAACTGGGTTCCTCTGCTGGTGGTCGAGGCTGGCGACTATCAGTACAAGGCCATTGGTAACCATTTTGTCTATGCAGTTGCTCGAGAGGCAGGGCTGGAGAGGCTCTGGTGCATTGTTGTCGATCCCGACCCAGAGCAGGTTAAGCAGGCCCAAATCCTCACCAGAGAAATTGTCCCAAAGGTGAATCTGACAGAGGCCCCGAGAGAAACTATCTTGGCCGCGTTGAGATACCTGGCAGAGCAGCCCGGCACTCCGCTCAAGGGAGTTGATGTAACCATTGCAGCCGCGCGAATTGCGGAGGCAGATAGGAGCTGGTGGCAGGACTTAACCCCCATAACCAAGCTGGGGTGCAAAATTACACGAGGCAAAAAGTTGGAGGCCCTGAAAGAAGTATTTTTTCTAGCTCCTACAGCGCCACCTTCTAGCCAGAAGAAGTCCTCTAAAAAATCCACGGCATCTACCAGTGCCAAGAGAACAAGCGCAACTCGCTCTCGGAAAAAGAAAGAGGGCTAGAAGGGATCCTCCCCCCCTGCAGAACAAGGCCGGCCTTTAGTACCGTCGTTTTCCCGCCCAAAGGCCCACCAGCGCTGCTTGGCCCCAGGGATCCACCTTCACCTCTGCTCGCAGGGTTTCTGGATTGCGGCGGATCTCTGGTTCCAGATCATCGCCCAGCGCTTCTGGAATGAAAAACTCTTCGATCCCAAACCTAAGCTGCCGCCCATCAAACCACCCTTGCAGGACAACCTCCCCAGGCCGCAGCTCCCTGGGCCGGTCGCGACTGATGGCAATGGCCTGCCAGGGTTGAGCAGGATCCCCGGCAGGAGGGGCCAAGCACAGGTAGAGGATCCCTGGCTTAGCGAGCTCAGGGGACCAGCCGGGCAGTTTCTCTAGGGTGGAAAGCTGGGCAACGGTGTAGCTCAAAGCTACGTAGCGGCCCCGCAAGGGGTCATAGGGATCCAGAGGAGCAATCTGCAAGTAGATCGGGGAGCCAGTGGCAAGGGTAAGCGCCTTCCGAGCTGGCACCAGCCCAACCAGGCCCACCTGCAGCACCAGGGCCAGCCAAAACAGGGATCCCTTAAGAAAAGGAGGCGACATTGCCAGCCGACGAGAGCAACTTCCTGCACAAAGATGCTATCCTAGTTAAGCATCTTCCCGGCTCAGTAGCTCAGCGGTAGAGCAGGGGACTCATAAGCCCTGGGTCGCGTGTTCAAATCACGCCTGAGCCATCCTTCCTAAGGCTCTGGTTACAGCTTGTGGAGGACAGTTAAGCTGGAGCTCCGGCTTTTGCTCTCAGGTTGCAAGAGGCGGCACTTCCAAGGGCGAGCAAAGCCCCTTGAGCTATTCCGATCCCGGATAAAAGCCGAGATCCATTACCTGCTCAAGCGTGTAGGGACACTCGGCGGGCAGATCCTCTTCCGAGAGCGGCGTTTCTTTCACCACCAACAGGATCCCGTCTTGGTAAGCCTCTGGCAGAGCTGCCAAAAGCTCAGGCTTTAGGCTAGGACTCTCTTTGAGCAATTGCTGGATTTGGCGACGTTGTTCGCTAATAGTTGCCCGCCAACTTTTGCCGCGAAGCTGGAGCTGGAACTGCCCCTTGAGGAGGTGTCCCGGCAGGATCCCCAAGCGATTGACCAATTCGCGGCGCTCTTGCCTGCCCAAAGCCTCGATTTCCTCTGCCAGATGGCCCGCTCGCTCCGAGAGGCAGGGTTTCGCTTTGAGCAGTTGGAACAATTCTACATGCCTAGCCAACCAAAGTGGGTCGGCTACACCTACTGGGGTATAGCCTCCCCTGAGCCGGAGGGGGGATCCCAGGCGGGTTAGCCGCTTCTAAAGCCCGACCTTGCCTTTCTCAGGGCTAGTCACAGAACTGCAGCCGGGATTGCGGCTGTCGCATGGCCGGATCCAGCTCGCAGATCAGCTCGAAGTTGATCACCCGCCAGCGCTGCGGCGAGCCACCGGCTCCTTCAGGAAGCTGGGAGCTGAAGCTAACCGGCAGGCCGTAGAGGCGGGGTGGGCCGGGGCGCCGCTGGGATCCCTGCTCCAGGTAGGGGGTGAGCAAAGAGCGGTAGCGCTCGGCCACGATCACCTGCGTGGCCCGCATCCCCTGCATGCGCAGGCGATCCAGCTCTTCGTGAATCTCGAAGCGGATCCCATCGGCATGGGTGTGCTGGCGGTACCAGCGGCCTTCCCAGAGGCGCCAACGCCGCCCTGATTGCAGGTGAACCAGCTCCTCTTGCTCGGGATCTGCCTCAAAGGCGCCGTGGCGATGGCAGAGGTAGGTATCGGTCAGGGTAAGGGCCGCAATCGTCTGCCGACAGTGGGGGCATTGAATGCTGGGGCCAAAGATGGGATAGGAGAAAGCAACGGTCATAGGAAACCCCACAGAATGCGGCTGGGTGTCTGGGCAAATCCGCGGCTGTCCACATTAATTATAGGTGTGGCCTTTTGCAGATCTGGCTCACGCGGATCCCTCTGGCCAAATCCGACAAAGTATTCTAAGATCATAGCCAGGGAAAAGCCTGCCCAAAGCCCCCCGCGACGGCAGGTAGATTCCCAAGGATCTCCGCAATGATAACGGGGAGTGGGTAGCGCCCACTTCTTTGCTTTTTTAGGGGGAAGATGCCCCCGCTGCCGGCTCCAGCTTCGCTGGGCTGGGATCTGGCCGTTACACCGAGTTGGCGATGAGTTGGCTATGGTTCACCCTCTGATCCCGCAGTTGGAGAGTCTGGCCCGTCCCTTGGCCGCTCGACTGGGGTACGAGTTGGTACAGATGGTTTTTCACACCAACCAGTATCCGCCGGTGCTGCGGGTGGATATCCGTCCGCTGGATCCGGAGCAGGAAACCAGCCACGCCGATTGCGAAGCTATGAGCCAGGCCTTGGAAGTGGAGCTGGATCGAGTGGATCTGATCCCCGGCCATTATGTGCTGGAGGTCTCCAGCCCCGGCATCAGCAACCTCCTCATCAGCGACCGCGACTTTGTGGTTTTCAAAGGGTTTGCGGTGGAGGTGACGGTGGATCCCCCCTACAAGGGCAAAGCTGTCTGGTCAGGGCATCTGCTGGGTCGGGATGAGGAGAAAGTTGCCCTATCCCTCAAGGGACGACGCGTGCAGTTGCCCCGCGCCTCGGTGCAGCGGGTTGTCCTCTCAGAGGCGGAAACCGAGTAGAGGAATGGGGATAGAGAGGACGTTCGAGCGCGAAGTGTGTTGCCCTGTCTTCGCGTCGGAGCTGCCTGCTGTGCGGCGATGCATTTCCCGTCAGGATTGCGGAGCAACAGTGATAGCAGTTTCATCCCAGCTTAAGTTGCATTAGGAGGACAACAGCTTATGTCGATGGTGCCTCTGCCCGGTTTGGCAGAAATGGTGGAGATGATCTCGCGGGAGCGCAACTTGCCCCGCCATGCGGTCACCAACGCCTTGCGGGAGGCGCTGCTCAAGGGCTACGAACGCTACCGCAAAACCATTCAGCGAGATGTCGTCTTTGAAGAAGACCACTTCCGCAACTTCGATGTGGAGCTGGATGTGGAGGCAGGGGGCTTTCGCATTTTGGCCACCAAAACCATTGTCGAGGAGGTACGGGATCCAGATCACGAGATCTCCCTGTACGACGTGCAGCAGGACTACCCGGAAGCCGAAGTTGGCTGGGAAGTAACCAATGACGTCACTCCCCAACAGGCGGAGTTTGGCCGCATGGCGGCCATCCAAACCAAGCAGGTGCTGGCCCAGAAGTTGCGTGACCAGCAGCGCCGCCTGATTCAAGAAGAGTTCCGCGACCTGGAAAATACCGTGTTGCAGGCACGGGTGCTGCGCACGGAGCGGCAGACGGTGATCATGGCGGTATCCAGCGGTTTTGGGCAGCCGGAGGTGGAAGCCGAACTGCCCAAGAAGGAGCAGTTGGCCAGCGATCGCTACACCCCCAACGCGGTGATGAAGGTCTACCTCAAAAAGGTATACGAGGGATCCCGGCGGGGGCCGCAGCTTTTGGTTTCTCGGGCCGACGCCGGCTTGGTGGTGAACCTGTTCGCCAACGAGGTGCCGGAGATCGAAGAGGACATTGTGCGCATCGTGGCGGTGGCGCGGGAGGCCAACCCGCCTTCCCGCAACGTGGGGCCGCGCACCAAGATTGCCGTCGATACCGTGGAGCGGGACGTGGATCCGGTGGGGGCCTGTATTGGGGCAAGGGGATCCCGGATTCAGGCGGTGGTGGCAGAGCTGCGCAACGAGAAGATCGACGTCATCCGCTGGTCGCCGGATCCGGCCACCTACATCGCCAACGCCCTCAGCCCGGCCAAGGTGGTGGAGGTGCGGTTGGTGGATCCGGAGATCCAACAGGCCCATGTGCTGGTGACCAGCGACCAGCTCAGCCTGGCCATCGGCAAAGAGGGGCAAAATGTGCGCCTGGCCGCTCGCCTCACTGGCTGGAAAATTGACATCAAGGAAGTGGAGAGCTACCGGGCAGCGCTGGAGGAGGCGCAAGCGCAGGGGCTGCCGTATCCCTTCATCACGCCGGCGGCTTTGGAGCGCTTCCGGCGGCGGGAAGAGCGAGCCGCTTTGGGGCTGGACGAGGAGTACCCAGAGAAGCTTCGCCTAGAGGAGGAGCTGGAAGAGGACGATAGGCTGGAGGAAGACTGGGTCGAGGAAGACGAGGACTTCGACTACGACGCCGAGTTCGACATCGCCCAGCCCAAGGCCTAGAGCCGAGGGGCCTCGGCAGTCGGTAAACTGAGGTAAAGACCCTTTCCGCCTGCCCTTGAACTCCTCCCAGCCGATCATCCTTGGTATATCGGGCGCCTCCGGGATGCTCTACGCCGTGCGCGCCCTACACGTTCTGCTCAGCCTGGATTACCGCGTCGAGGTGGTGGCCTCCAAAGCGGCCTATCAGGTGTGGCAAGGGGAGCAAGGGGTGCCGTTGCCGGCAGATCCCCAGCGGCAGGCCCAGTTTTGGCGGCAGCAGGCCGAAAGCGAGGGCGGATCCTTGGTCTGCCACCGCTGGCAAGATGTGGGGGCAACCATTGCCAGCGGCTCCTACCGCACGCAGGGGATGTTGGTGATCCCATGCAGCATGGGCACGGTAGCCAAGTTGGCCGCTGGGCTGAGCTCTGACCTGCTGGAGCGGGCGGCTGACGTGCAGCTCAAAGAAGGCCGCCGCCTAGTCATCGTGCCGCGGGAAACCCCCTTCAGCCTCATTCACCTGCGCAACCTGACCATCCTGGCAGAGGCAGGGGCGCGCATCGTCCCGGCCATTCCGGCCTGGTACCACCAGCCGCGTACCCTCTTGGACTTGGTGGACTTTGTGGTGGTGAAGGCCCTGGATCAGTTTGGCATCGACAGCGACCTCATCCAGCGCTGGCAGGGGATGCGTCAGCGTCAGATCCTCAAGCTGCCCCCCGAGGACTAAAGGGATCCCTTGGCCCTCATCCCTAGCCGCTTTCCCAACCGGAGAGGGAGGTTCCCACCTAGCGCGATCATTCATTCATACATAAGGTTTCACCGCTAGCAGGGAGGGCACTGCTGAACCTGGGCAGGGGAACTGGCTGGACTAGCCAGCCGCGGGATTCTTGCGAAGGTGGGTGGACAAGTTAGGGCAAGTCTCCAGGCTAGCTGCCCACTCACTAATGAGGGTGTTGACCCAGTGGGGCAGCTCGTCGTGAGCGCAGTGGCCCACCCCTGGCAGCTTCACCAACGTAAGAGCCGGCTGCCAGCGCTTAAACTGATCCGCCAAAAAGCTGGGCACCGCCGGATCTTCCTGGCCCCAGAGGAGGAGAATGGGCATCTTGAGCGTGGGCAACAGGCGCTTGGGACTGTCGAAGCGGCGGCAGAGAATGGCCCTCAGGCTATCCAAAAACACGTGGGCTGCCCCCGGCTCAAAGGCCGGCCTCTGGAAGATCTGCACCAGCTCCTCGTCCACCTGCTCGTCCCGCTTGTAGACATTTTTGATCCAGGCCCGCAGCACCTCGGTTTGTCGCAGCCAGTTAAACAAATGAGGATAGGTGAGCGGGCAGCCCAAAACAGCCAGGATCCCTTCGCAAAGGGCCTGCACCAACACATCCCAAGGAGGGGACAATTCTTCGGGGTGAGGCCCATCGGCACAACTGATCAAGCACAAACCCTTCACCATCTGGGGATAGCGGGCAGCCACAATCACCCCCACCAGGCCCCCAATGGAATGGCCTACCAGGAGGCTAGGTTGCTGGATGTGGGTTCGCCAAAACTCGTACACCTGCTCGACCCACAGATCGACGCTGTAGGCGATCTCCGGCTTGGCACTCTCGCCAAATCCCAGCAGGTCGAGAGCATAGACGGAGCGCTGGGATCCCAGAGGAACAATGTTGTGGCGCCAATGGCCCACCGAGGCCCCAAAGCCATGGATCAAGATGGCCGGAGCCGCCGTCAAGTTCACCTGGCCGCTGGCGGTTTGGGCGCGACTGGGGGTGTAGGTGAAATGAATAGGCCAGCCGCGCCAGAGCCAGGTTTGGGAATGACCATAGCGAGGAAGCCCTGAGACAGGATCCCTGCTGCCGACCGAAGAGGGGGGCGTCGCAAGGGAGGGGAAACCTGCCCCGCCGACAGCAGCAGAGGGAGAAGAAGAAGGAGGGTTATGTTCAGGCAAGGGAGGATTGACACTCCCACCGCCTAAAGGCGGGGGATTCTTACGCAGTCCACAAAAGAACCCGTAACGGCGTTGTCAAAGCGCCTCTAGACAGTTCCTTAAGGCAAAGCCCCAAGGTTCTGCTTACTTCTCGCTCCAGAGGATTTGTTGCTGCTCGGGTTTTTCACCGTAGTTAGCGTTTTCCCCTGGTCTGGCTAGGATTATAGCAGTTAGCAACTAAAGTCGCTAGCGGGCTTTTCCGCCCCGCACTAAAGTGCGGGGCTACCAAGCTATCCTTTTGTATGTGACAACAGCAGGCCCACCTCCATCAGGATAGACCGATCTTAGCGGTTGCTGGAGGGCGTCTAGAGTGGACTGGAGGGGCGTTTCTCTCAGATAACCCTCTTGAGCGGCTTTTTCTGGACATTCCCCACCCCTTTTTCCAAACAAAACCGCTTGCGTCAACAGGATGGAGAAAACCCTCCTGCCAGATGTGGCTCTGCCTACCGATCCCATGATGGATGAAACAGCTTGGATAGACCCCATTACAGCGGCCAGCTTCCGCCAGATTGACCAAGAGATCGGCCCCCACCCCTGGCAAGGGATCCCCTATGAGATCGTGCGCCGCGCCATCCACGCCACCGCTGACTTCGAGCTGCGGGATCGCTTTGTGTTCAGCCCCACGGCAGTTGAGGCGGGACTGGCGGCCCTGCGGCAACGACGGCCGCTGGTGGTGGATGTGCGGATGGTGGCCGCCGGGATCCAAGCTGGCCTCGCGGCGCAGGGGATCCCGCTCCATTGCGCTTTGGACTGGGCAGAAGAGCCTCTTGAAGCCGGGCAAACGCGCACGGCCCAGGGGATGGTCAAGGTAGCCCGGCGCTACCCGGAAGCGATCTTTGTCGTCGGCAACGCGCCCACGGCGCTGCTGGCGCTGGTGGAAGAGATGCGGGCCCAGCGGATCCGGCCCAGCCTGGTGATCGGGGTGCCAGTGGGCTTTGTGGCAGTGGAAGAGGCCAAACGGGCGCTAGCGCAAACGGATGTCCCCCAGATTCGGGTGGAGGGCCGCAAAGGCGGATCCCCGGTGGCCGCTGCCATCGTCAATGCCCTACTGCTGGCCGCCCGCCGGGATCCCATCCCCAACTGACTAGAATTGGAACGACATCTTCAGACCTTTCCCATGACCCCCGAACAAGAGGAGTGGCTGATCCGCAACCTTCAGCTTCAACAAGAACAGCTTCAAGAGATCCGAGCCGAACAGCAGAGAGCTGCCGAGCGGTTTGAGGCCCAGATGACGGAGATGCGGCAGGCCTTTGCAGCCCAAATTGCCGAGATCCGGGCCGAGCAGCAGCGGGCCGCCGAGCGTTTCTCCGCCGAGATCGCCGAGATCCGAACTGAGCAGCAGCGGGCTGCCGAGCGGTTTGAGGCTCAGATGACGGAGATGCGGCAGGCCTTTGCAGCCCAAATTGCCGAGATCCGGGCCG
>NZ_JAOALE010000004.1:0-39858 GCF_047462575.1 Synechococcus sp. 'PEA 65AY6A-5F PE A' | reverse complement strand
GTTTCTCCGCCGAGATCGCCGAGATCCGAACTGAGCAGCAGCGGGCTGCCGAGCGCTTTGAGGTCCAGATGGCCGCAATGCGAGCCGAGCGGCAGGCCATCGAAGCCCAGCTCCAGACCGAAATCCAGGAGATCCGGACGCTGATTCAGCACAACCAGGAGCGGATTCGCCAGAACGAAGAGCGGGGAGATGAGCTGGAGAGGGCCATCCAGGAATCCCGCCGCGATATGCAGGCCGGCTTTGCCGAGCTGAGGGAGGCGCAAGCCCTGATGATGGAGCAATTCCGGGAGCGGGATGGCCGCCTGATCGAGGCTCATCTGGGCTTTATTCGGGAAATGCGGGAGATGCAGCGGGAAGTGGCGGAGTTGCGCCTGGATTTTCTCAACCACATGCGCCAGTACCACCCGCCTGTCGAACGCTAGATGGCTACGACAACATCTGGCCGATCACCTCAGCTTGCGGTTATAGGGGTAGCAGCAGATGGCTCGGTGGCCTCTTGGGCGATTCCCCCCCTCTCCCAAGCGCAAACCTTGGCCGGGCCCTCCAGCTTGCTGCAGCACTTTGCTGACCATCCGGCCCGCCAGATCCGGCTTACTGGACCAGTGGAAAGTTGGATCCCGCTTTTGCAAAAGGAGCTGGCGCAGGGATCCCTGGTTTTGTTGGCCAGCGGGGATCCGCTGTTTTTTGGGATTGGGCGCCTGTTAACGCAGTACTTCCCGGCGGAGCAACTGGCCTTTTATCCCCAAGTCAGCTCAGTGCAGTTGGCCCTCAACCGCCTGCAGATCCCCTGGCAGGAGGCCACCATCCTCAGCCTGCACGGGCGGGGGGTGGAGCGGTTGCAAGACGCCCTTAGGCAGGGATCCCCTCTTATTGTGGCCCTGACCGATCCGGAGCACACCCCGGCGGCGGTGGCCCAGTTTATCGCCGACCTGCGGCTGCCGGTGCGCTACCAGGGCTGGGTGTGCAGCCAACTGGGATCCCCCCACGAGCAGATCCTGCCCCTGCAAGAAGGGGAGAAATCTGCCTTCCCCAGCCCCAACTTGGTGGTGTTGCGGCGCGTTGAGCCGGAACCGGATCCCCGCCGCTGGCCTTTGGTGGGGATCCCGGACGACCAGTTCCACACCTTTCCCGACCAGCCCGGCCTGATCACCAAGCAGCCCATCCGACTGCTCACGCTGGGGGCGCTGCAACTGCCGCGGCAGGGAGTGGTGTGGGATATCGGGGCCGGCACCGGTTCCGTAGCCGTGGAGATCGCCCGCCTCTCCCCCCAGCTCCAGGTCTATGCCATCGAGCGCAACGCCACAGGCATTTGTCTTATCCGGCGCAACCGCCAACGCTTCGATCTGGAAAACCTGCACGTGATCCCGGGGACAGCGCCCCGGGTGCTGGCCGACCTGCCGGATCCGGAGCGGGTGTTGCTGGGGGGAGGCGGCAAAGGGATCCGCGATCTGCTGCCGGCGGTGGCGGCCCGCCTGCGGCCTGAGGGGATCTTGGTGGCTAACTTCGCCACCCTGGAAACCTGCAGCGAAGCTCTGCAATGGCTGCGCTCGCGGGGCTGGCAGGTGCGGGTGGAACACATCCAGATCTCCCGTTCCACGGCCTTGGCCGAGGGCACCCGCTTTTCCCCGCTCAACCCCGTTTACCTGCTGCAAGGGATCCCTTCAAATTTGAGGTTGCAGTAACGGCCTCGTCGCCCTGCCCCTAGCTGGGGGCAATTTACCCCTCGTCCTCCTCATCGGTGGTGAAGCTCGGTCGGTACAGGTAGGAGGGGCGGTTGGTCTTCTTAATTTGATCCTTGATGGACTCCAGGTCGATGTAGCGATCCGCCAAGTTAATTAGCTGGTCGCTGGTCATCGAGCGCAGGCTAACTACCTCCACCCGCGCCCCTTGGTAGCTGACGGCATTGACTGCATAGGCCAGATCCCCATCGCCGCTCACCAGCACCGCCGTCTCGTACCAGCGCACCAGCGACAACATGTCCACAGCGATTTCCACATCTAGATTGGCCCGCTTGGAGCCATCGGGCAGTTGGGTCAGCTCTTTGGTAACCACACGGTAGCCGTTGCGGCGCATCCAGAGCAAAAACCCCTGCTGCTTTTCGTTGTTGCGATCGACGCCGGTGTAGAAAAAGGAGCGCAGGAGGGGAGAACGGCCGGTCAGCGTCTTCAGCAGGCGGGTGTAGTCGATCTCAATGCCCATCTGTAGGGCGGCATAGAAGAGGTTGGATCCGTCGATAAAGATGGCCACGCGCCCACGGTCGTCCTGGAAGGGATCCGGGGGCTGAAAGCCGGGCTCAGGATCAAGACGCAACATTCGGGCTTTCTTCTCCAAGTTTTGGCAAAGGGATAGAAAAGCTATAGGAACAAGGCGTCGGCAAAAAAGGCCCTGGCTGGAGAGATACGTCATTTACCCTAGCGCAGGAAGCTCCCTCCACCCGGAAGACTTCCAAAATCCTAAAGAAAAATACTCACCGGAGGACGCTTGCAGATGCCCGCCCAAGAGGGGCCGCCCCCTTACTGTTTTTCCACCCCCTTGCGCAGGGGGGTGTTGCGCAGCCGCTACCGGCGCTTCTTTGCCGAGGTGGAGCTGGAAAATGGGCAACCGGTAACCGCTCACTGCCCCAACACCGGGCCGATGACGGGGGTTTGCCAGGTGGGAGCGCCTGTGTACCTCTCCTATCACCCCGATCCCAAGCGCAAATTGGCCTACACCTGGGAGATGATCCAGGTGGAAGGGGTGTGGGTGGGGATCAACACCGGCCTGCCCAATCGCCTGGTGGAATGGGGGCTGGCACGAGGGTGGTTTCCCCAATTGGCGGAGTTCTCCCGCTGGCAACGGGAAGTGACTTGCGGCAGGAGCAAAATCGACTTCCTGCTGATGGGAGACTCTGGCTTGGCCTACCTAGAGGTTAAAAATACCACTTGGGCCGTGGGATCCCGCGCCCTGTTTCCCGATACGGTGACGACTCGCGGCCAAAAGCACCTGGAAGATCTCATCGAGATCCGCCGGCAAGGGCAGCGGGCTCTGCTGCTGTATTGGATCAACCGCGCCGATTGCACCGAGTTTGCCCCCGGCGAAGAACGGGATCCCCGCTATGCCCATCTGTTTCGCCAGGCGCTGCAGGCTGGGGTTGAGGTGCTGCCCTACCGGATCGCGGTCTCGCCACAGGGGATCCGTCCGCTGGGTTTGGCCAAAATAGTGGCCTGAGCGTCGTCTTGGAAACCTGCTGCCATGCAAGTGGCCACCTGGAACGTCAACTCCATTCGCACCCGGCTGCCCCAGGTTTTGGCTTGGCTGGACAAGCAGGGATCCCTGGATGTGCTCTGCTTGCAGGAGACCAAGGTGGTGGATGCGGACTTTCCCCGCGCGCCCTTTGAGGAGCGAGGCTTTTACGTAGAAGTGTACGGGCAGAAAGCCTACAACGGCGTTGCCCTGATCAGCCGGGAGGTGCCGGAAAAAGTAGAGCGTGGCTTTGGGGCCCTGCTGCCGGCAGCGGCGGAGCTGGACGAGCAAAAGCGGCTGATCGGCGGCCTCTACCGCGGCATCCGCATTCTCAACCTCTACGTGCCCAATGGCGAGGCGGTGGGATCCGACAAGTACGCTTACAAATTGCACTGGTTGGCCCGCCTGAAGGATTACCTCAACATCGCCCTGGGCCAGGGGCAGCCCATCCTCCTCTGCGGCGACTTCAACATCGCCCCCGAAGACCGGGATATTTACGATCCCCGCAAAGCCGGGGAAATCATGGCCTCGGAGCCGGAGCGGCAGGCCCTGCGGGAGATCCTGGCTTTGGGGTTTGAGGATGCCTTTCGCAAATTCACCCCGGATCCCGGACATTTTAGCTGGTGGGACTACCGCGGGGGTGGGTTCCAGAAGAACCGCGGCTGGCGCATCGATCACTTCTACCTTTCCCCTCTGCTCCAGGACAAAGCTACTGCCTGCTGGATCGACGTCGAACCGCGGCGGGCACAAAAGCCCAGCGACCATGCCCCTGTGGTTGTGGAGCTGGCAATCTGAAATCCCCAGGCTGCTCGCTTGCCAATCCTTAATTTCAAGACAACAGCGGCCACCTGCGTTAGGCTGATAAGTGTTAACGAATGTATCGGGCTATCGCGATGGCGCTCTTTGGTTTTGGCAAATTGGGCAAGAAACTGACCCTGCCCACCCCGGAGGAGGCTTTGCCGGGCCGCTCCGAGCCAATGGCGATCGTCAACCGGCACTACGTCAAGGGCACGCCGCTAAAGCCCCCCTTTCCGGAGGGCATGGAGCTGGCCCTGTTCGGCATGGGCTGCTTCTGGGGAGCCGAGCGCAAGTTTTGGCAGTTGCCGGGAGTGTTCACTACTGCGGTGGGCTACGCCGGCGGGTATACTCCCAACCCAACCTATGAGGAGGTTTGCACCGGCTTGACCGGCCACAACGAGGTGGTGCGGGTGGTTTACGATCCGGCTCAAATCAGCTACCTGCAGCTTTTGAAGGTGTTTTGGGAAAACCACGATCCCACCCAAGGGATGCGGCAGGGCAATGATGTGGGCACCCAGTATCGCTCCGGCATCTACGTCTATTCCCAGGCCCAGCAGGAGCTGGCAGAAAAAACCCGCGATCTCTACCAGCAAGCCCTGAGCGCCCACGGCTACGGCCAGATCACCACTGAGATCCTGGACGCCCCAGAGTTCTACTACGCCGAAGACTACCACCAGCAATACCTGGCCAAGAATCCGCGCGGCTACTGCGGCTTGGGCGGCACCAAAGTTCCCTTGCCAGAGCTGGCTGCCGAGTCTGTTTGAGCCACACCCTGGCCGTCCCACCCTCACCCCCGGCCCCTCTCCCTGAGGGAGAGGGAAGTTAGAGCGGCGCGTTCGTGATGAGGTTGCCTAGCGATAAGGATCCCAAAGAAGGCCTAGAAGATGCGGCGGGAAGGGGATCCCCGCTCTAGCAGCTCCTTGGCCACCAGGGTCACCACTGCCAGCAAGGAGAGCACCACCGCTGCCGCATAGGCCGAGCCCGTGGCATAGCTGCGGTAGGCATCTTCCACAAACAAGGGAAGGGTCTGGGTACGGCCGATGATGTTGCCGGAGACCACGGCCACCGCCCCGAACTCCCCCATGGCGCGGGCATTGGTCAGGATGACGCCGTAGAGAAGGCCCCAGCGGATGTTGGGCAGGGTGATGCGCAAGAAGATCTGCCAGGAATTGGCCCCCAGCGTTTTGGCGGCCTCTTCCTCTTCGGTGCCGGCCTCTTCCAACACCGGCAGCACCTCCCGCACCACAAAGGGCAAAGTGATGAAAGCGGTGGCCAGCACAATGCCCGGAAAGGCAAAAATGACCCGCAGATTCCAGGATCCCAGCCAACCCTGACGGCCAAAGATCAGCACCAGCATCAGGCCGGCCACCACTGGCGAAATGGAAAAGGGCAGATCGATGAGGCTGAGCAGCAAGGCCCGCCCCGGAAAACGGCGGCGAGCCAGGGCCAAGGCGGCACAGAGGCCGAAAAGGGTATTGAGAGGCACGACAACCAAGGCAGTCAGCACCGTCAATCGGAGGGCACTGAGCAGCTCCCGCTCGGTCAGGTGCTGCAGAAAAGCTGGGATCCCTTCTCGAAACGCTTGGTAGAAGATGTTCACCACCGGGATCCCAAGCAGCAGGGCAATGTAGAGCCCGACAATGCCGATCAACAGGCCCGACAGCCAAGGGTTTGTCGATGGCTCCGGTTGGACCCCCGATATCCCGTCAGGTTTCATGGCGACTTCCCCAAGCTTGCAGAAGGTTAATCACCACCAGCGACAAGAAAGAGATCCCCAGCATCACTGTCCCGATTACCGTTGCCCCGGCATAGTCGTACTGTTCCAGCCGCTGGATCACCAGCACTGCCGCGATGAGATCCCGGAAGGGGATGCTGGAGGCGATGATAACGATGGAGCCATATTCGCCCACAGCGCGGGAAAACCCCAGGGCCACCCCGGTTAAAACAGCGGGCAAAATCTGGGGCAGCACCACCCGCCAGAAGGTCTGCCAGCGGGAGGCGCCCAAACTCCAGGCCGCTTCTTCCACCTCTTGTTCCAGCTCCTGCAGCACTGGCTGCACCGTCCGCACCACAAAGGGAAAAGAGATAAACAGCATCGCCACCCCCACCCCCAAGCGAGTGAAGGCAATGCGGATCCCCAAGGGGGCCAACAGGGATCCAATCCAGCCGTTGCTGCTGTAAACCGTCGCCAGGGTGAGGCCGGCAACAGCCGTGGGCAGGGCAAAGGGCAGATCGATCAACCCCTCGAGGAGCTTTTTGCCGGGAAAGGTGTAGCGCACCAACACCCAAGCCGTCAGGGTGCCCATTACACCATTCACTAAGGCCGCCAGCAGCGCAGTTACAAAAGTAACTTCATAGGCGGAGAGGGCCACCGGATCCGTCGCGATCCGCCAAAACTCCGCCCAGCCCACGCTGCTGGACTTGGCGATCAAGGCGGCCAGCGGCAGGGCCAACATCAGGAAGAGATAGCCCAAGCTCAGCCGCCACGGCCAAGACAGTTGAAACCCAGCTTGCTGCAACTTTCCTCAAGCTCCCAGCGACATCGGACTTCGTCCCGCCGTCGCCAGCGGGGTCATGGCAGTTTTCTTGTCGTTTTTTTTGAGGGGAAAGGCCTTGACCACCTTGGGACGGACATAGACCTGCTGCCCCACCTGCAGCGGCTGGCTGGCGTATTGATCCCGGCTCAGGTGGGCCCAGAGGGATCCGCCATCGCTCAAGACCAGCTCCGCCTGGATCTCCCGCCCCAGGTGGATGATCGCTTTTACCCACGCGGGGACGCCGCTGCTATTGGGGTTGACCTCGATCTGCACATCGTGGGGGCGCAAGAAAAGCTGGTGCGGGCCGGCCTGCGCCTCGGGAAGCTGGCAAGATAACAGGGAGCGGGGAGAGAGCTCGTTAACCGGGCCGATAAAGCTCATGACAAAGGGGGTGGCCGGGTGATCGTAGATCTCGGCAGGGGATCCCACCTGCTCGATCCGCCCCTGGTTCATGACCACGATCTGGTCGGCCACCTCCATGGCCTCCTCTTGGTCGTGGGTAACCAAGACGGTGGTGACGTGCACCTTGTCGTGCAGGCGCCGCAGCCACTGGCGCAGCTCCTTGCGCACCCTGGCATCCAGCGCCCCAAAAGGCTCGTCCAAAAGCAATACCTGCGGCTCCACCGCCAAGGCGCGGGCCAGGGCCACCCGCTGCCGCTGCCCCCCCGAAAGCTGCGAGGGATAGCGATCCCCGAACCCCGACAGTTGCACCAGCTCCAGCAGCTCGTCCACCCGTGCCCGAATTTCAGCTCTTGGCAGCCTGCGGATCTCCAGGCCAAAGGCAATGTTCTGCCGCACCGTCATGTGCTTGAACAGGGCGTAGTGCTGGAAGACAAAGCCAACATTGCGCTCCTGGACGCTGGCGTGGGTGGCATCCCGACCGGTGAGGAAAATCCGCCCCGTGTCCGGCTTTTCTAGACCAGCAATGAGGCGCAAGAGGGTGGATTTGCCCGAACCCGACGGCCCCAACAGGGCGACCAGGGATCCCGTGGGAATGGTGAGATCCGTAGGGTGGAGGGCCTGAAACTGCCCAAAACGCTTCGATACCCCTGCGATGGTGATGCCCATAGGTTCTGCCTAGCTAAGGGTTGGCCGGACGGCGTTTCTGACGAAGGAGGGAGCCTCTAATCTACGGTAAACCTGTCAACAAACCGTTGATACAGCCCCCAGGATACCCCGAACGGGGAGAGGAAGACAAGGGATCGGTCTACAACTGGGCTTGGATGCGGTCAAACAAAGCTCCATCGGCAAAGAAGCGGTTTTGGATTGTCTCCCAGCCGCCTAGGTCGGCAACGGTTACCAGTTTCTCAACAGGAGGGTAACGCCAGGCAAACTCTTGCGCCACCGTGGGCTCCACTGGCCGAAAACCCACCTTGGCAAAGGCCCGCTGCGCCTCGGGAGTAAAGAGGTAGTCTACAAAGGCTTCGGCCACGGCGCGGGTGCCCTTGCGGTCCACGTTGGCGTCCACCACCGCCACCGCCTGATCGATGGAGATGTTGGGATCCGGCACCACGTAGGGCAAGGGCTGGCCGCGCAAGCCCGCCAGGATCACCTCATGTTCGTAGATGAGTAGGGCATCCCCCTGCCCTTTTTGGAAAAAGACATCCGTAGCCTCCCGCGAGTCCCGCGGCAGGACGCGGACGTTTTTGTAGACCTGAGTAGTGAAGGCTAGGGCCTGCGGCTCAGGGACAGCGCTCCAGAGGGCCAAAAAGTTCCAGCGGGCGCCCCCTGAAGTTTTGGGGTTGGCGGTAATCACCTGCAGGCCGGGCCGAGCCAGATCCAGCCAAGAGCGGATACCACGGGGGTTGCCCTGTCGCGTGACGATGGCCGCCACCGAGCGGGTGACGATCCCCTGGTTGGGGGTGCGGCTTTCCCAGCCTGGCCGAATCAGGCCGGCAGCCACAATGCGCTCCACATCCAGGCCTAGGGCCAGGGCCACCACATCGGCATCCAGCCCCTCGATGACCGCCCGCGCCTGCGTTGCCGAGCCGGCGTAGCTGCTTTCCACCCGCACCCGTTGTCCGGTCTGGGCCAGCCAATGGGCCTCAAAGGCAGGGATGATCTGGCGGTAGGCATCGCGGGTCACTGCAAAAGAAGCTAGCAGAATCCTCACTTCCCCCTGGGATCCCGCCCCGCCGCCGCAGCCACCCAGCCCCAGCAGAAGTCCTAGAACCAGGGATCCCAGCCCCAGCCACCGCCCCACTCTCGCCGACCAGCCCACCGCGATGGGTAATCTGTTCACAGCCATCCCCAAAAGCTTCTCACCCCCAACCCCTCTCCCCAAAGGCGCGGGAAGGTTGGGCGTCAGGGATCTATTCTACGGTTCTACGGTAAGCCGGTCGGTAAACCGTTTTTAGAGCCAGGGCTAGCTAGGCAGGGCGTGGGGAGCGCTGCATCGGCAGCAAGATCCAACGTGGCCCTGAGGAGGCCGGGATCCTCTGGGGAGGGGAGCAACTGGAACCCCAAGCGCCTACACAGGCGGCGCATGCCCTCGTTTTCGCTGAGCACCTCGCCGGCCAGGCGCTGGATCCCTTCGCAGCGGGCCACCTGAATGAGGCGGGTCAAGAGCTCCGTGCCGATCCCCTGTCTTTGGTAGGGATCCGCCACCAGCATGGCAAACTCTGCTTCTTGGGGAAAGCCATGTTTTCTGGAGAGGCGGCTGATGCCGAGGATTAAGGACTTCGTCCCGCTGACGCGATTGGCCTCTGGCTCCTGTTTTTCTGCTACTAAGGCAATCTCGCGGTCGTAATCGTTAAAGCAAATGCGGGTAAGGCGCTCGTGGGCGACGCGGGCGCTGTATTTGATCGGGTGGAAGTAGCGCAGATAGACGCTGTAATCGGAGACGTGGCGGTGAAAATCGATCACCAAAGGCTCGTCTTCAGGGCGAATGGGGCGAATGGTGATGCCGTCGCGGAAGCTCCAGATGTACTGGCTGGGGTAGGGGCGGATGGCCAACGGCACGGGTGGTTCTTGCTCCGCGCGCAAAATGACGCGGGCATCCAAAGCCAGCAGTTTCTCGCCAGAGACCAACAGCGGGTTGATGTCGATCTCTTTGATCTCCCGCTGCTCGGCCACCAGTTGGCTGAGGCGCACCAAGAGCTGTTCCAGGGCCTCCAGATCCACGGCTGGGCGTCCCCGCACCCCCCTGAGGGCCTTGTAGATGAGGGTGTTTTCCATCAAGCGCCGCGCCAAGGTGGTGTTGAGGGGGGGGAGGCCGATGGAGCGATCTTGAAACACCTCCACCAGTTGGCCGCCGCTGCCAAAGAGCAACACCGGCCCAAATTGGGGATCCTCGCTGCTGCCCAGGATCAGCTCGTAGCCGTTGGTGGGAACCATGGGCTGCACCGTCACCCCTTGAAAGTGCTGGGATCCGGCTTTTTCGGCAACATTAGTCTGGATCTGCTGGTAGGCCCGCCGCACGGCTTCGGCATCGGGCAGGTTGAGCTGCACGCCGCCTACGTCGCTTTTGTGGGTGAGGGTGTGGGAGTAAAGCTTCAGCACCACCGGGTAGCCTATGGCCTCAGCAGCTTCCACCGCCGCTTCCGAACTTGCTGCCACCCGCGTGGGCACCACCGGGATCCCGTAGGCGGCTAGGATCTCCTTGGACTCGACCTCGGTCAGGAGCGTGCGACCTTGCTGCCGGGCTTGGCTGAGGATTTGGTGCACCCTATCCCGCTCGACCGCTCTTGCAGGGGGCAAAGTGGGAGTTTCGTAGAGGGCCTTGAGGTTGTCGCTAAAGCGCCACAAGTAGCCGAACACCCGTGCCGCCTGGTCTGGGTAGCGGTAGGTGGGGATCCCGGCCTGGTTGAGGATCTGCTCGCCGGCATCCACCAGGGCTCCCCCCATCCAACTGGCCAGGATGGGTTGGCGGGATCCGCTGCGCCGCCAGGTCTCCACCACTTTCTCAGCCGTGGCCGTGGGATCCGTCATGGCTTGGGGGGTGAGGATCACCAAACAGCCCTGGCTAGCGGGATCCCGCAGCACCACTTCCAGCGCCTGGGCAAAGCGCTCCGGGCCGGCATCGCCCAGGATATCGATGGGGTTGCCGTGGCTCCAGTGGGGCGGCAGGATCTGGTTGAGCTGCTCCAGGGTTTGGGGAGAAAGCTGGGCCAGGGATCCGCCGGCGCGGATGAGGGCGTCGGTGGCCAGCACCCCCGGCCCGCCGGCATTGGTGAGGATGCTGAGGTGGGGCCCTTGGGGACGAGGCTGTTTGGCCAGCACCTCCGCCATGTCGAAGAGATCTTCAATGCGATCCACCCGCAGCACACCACAACGGCGAAAGGCCGCATCCAAAACCGCGTCGCTGCCGGTGAGGGATCCCGTGTGGGAGGCTGCTGCCTGGGCTGCTGCCTGGGTGCGCCCTGCCTTGATGACAATGATGGGCTTGCTCAGGGCCACCTCGCGGGCCGCCGACAAAAACGACCGCGCATCCCCGACGGATTCCATGTAGAGGACGATGCTGTGGGTATGGGGATCCTGGCCCAGGTAGTCGATGAGATCCCCCCAGCCCACATCCAGCATCGATCCCAGGGAGATAAAGGCGCTAAAGCCGACATTTTCCTGCAGGCTCCAGTCTAGGATCGAGGTGCAGAGGGCCCCGCTTTGGCTGATAAAGCCCACGTTGCCGGGCCGGGCCATCTGGGCCGCAAAGGTGGCATTTAGGCCCGTGTGGGGGTTTTGGATCCCCAGGCAGTTGGGGCCAATCAGGCGCAACTTGCCGCGGGCGGCCTGTTGGATGGTCTTTTCCAGGGCCAACCCCTCCGGGCCGATTTCCTTAAAGCCTGCCGAGAGGACAATGGCCCCCTTGACTCCGGCCTCGACGCATTCTTGGATAACCGCCGGCACCCCGGCTGCCGGGATGGCGATGATGGCCAGATCCACCGGCTCGGGCAAGGCGGAAAGCCGCTCGTAGGCCCGGATGCCCAACACCTGGTGCCGCTTGGGGT
This sequence comes from Synechococcus sp. 'PEA 65AY6A-5F PE A', assembly GCF_047462575.1. Lineage (NCBI taxonomy): Bacteria > Bacillati > Cyanobacteriota > Cyanophyceae > Synechococcales > Synechococcaceae > Synechococcus > Synechococcus sp. 'PEA 65AY6A-5F PE A'. The sequence goes on along the minus strand of NZ_JAOALE010000004.1, from coordinate 28,355 downwards.
TGACCGGGTAGACCGTGCCCCCAAACGGGTGGCTGATCAGGTTCCACAAGACCGTGCGCCCCACACTGCCCTCCCGCTCTGTTGCCCCCACCACCGCCACCGAGCGGGGCAGAAAAATGGGATCTAAGGGGTGGGATCTGGCCTTCCAGATGTCGAGGCTGGGGTCAGGGCGGCGCCGCATGGGCTTACTCCTCAATGTCTGGTGACTAGGCCAACACCGGCTCCGGCTGGTGGTAGAGGGCAGCCTCCACCCGGCAGCCCCGGTAGGCCAAGATGTACAGCTCCTTCATATCCTGGATAAGGGGGTAGCGGGGGTTGGCGCCGGTGCATTGATCATCGAAAGCCTGCTCCGCCATCGCCTCCAGACGGTCGTAGAACGCCTGCTCGCTCTCGCTGAGGGCCTCGCGGATGGTAGCCGGGATCCCCAGCTTCCGCTTGAGCTCTTCGATGGCCTCAATGAGGCGCATGACCTTTTCATCGTCATTGGCCCCGCCCAACTGCAGGTAATCGGCAATCTCGGCATAGCGGTGCTTGGCGTTGGGGTAGCGGTATTGGGGAAAGATGGCCTGCTTGAAGGGAGCGTCGGTGGCGTTGTAGCGGATGACGTGGGTAATCATCAAAGCGTTGGCCAGGCCGTGGGGCAGGTGGAAGGTGGATCCCAGCTTGTGCGCCAGGGAGTGGCACACCCCCAAAAAGGCGTTGGCAAAGGCCATGCCGGCAATGGTGGCAGCGTAGTGGACCTTTTCCCGCGCTTCTGGATCTTCGGCCCCCCTCTCGTAGGCCCGCGGCAGGTAGGTCATCAGCAGCTTAATCGCCTGCAGCGCCAGCCCGTCGGTAAACTCGCTGGCCATCACCGAGACATAGGCTTCCAGAGCATGGGTAAGGGCATCGAGGCCGCCGTAGGCGGTTAGCTTCTTGGGCATCTTCAAAGTGAGATCCGGATCCACGATGGCCATGCTGGGGGTGAGGGCGTAGTCCGCCAGGGGGTACTTGATCCCCACCCGGTCGTCGGTCACCACCGCAAAGGGTGTCACCTCGGATCCCGTCCCGGAAGTGGTGGGGATGCAGACCAGTTGGGCCTTTTGCCCCAGCGGCGGCAGCTCGTAGACCCGCTTGCGGATGTCCATAAAGCGCGTGGCCAGGCCTTCAAACTCCACCTGCGGCTGCTCGTACATCAGCCACATCACCTTGGCCGCGTCCATGGGGGATCCGCCCCCCACGGCGATGATCACATCCGGCTGAAACTGGCGCAGCTGCTCCAGGCCGCGGTTAACGGCGCTGAGGGTGGGATCCGGCTCCACGTCGTGGTAGACATCCCACTTTATCTGGAGCTCCTCGAGAACCCGGGTAACCGGCTGCAGCACACCCAGCTCGAAAAGGGGCTTGTCGGTAACCAAAAAAGCCCGCTTTTTGCCGGCCAACTCCCTCAAGGCCACCGGCAGACATCCCCGCTTAAAGTAGATCTTGGGCGGCACCCGGAACCAGAGCATATTTTCCCGCCGGTAGGCCACCGTTTTGACGTTGAGCAGGTGGCGCGGCCCCACATTGTCCGAGACCGAATTGCCCCCCCAAGTGCCACAGCCTAGGGTGAGCGAGGGATCCAGCCTGAAGTTATAGAGATCCCCAATTGCTCCCTGGGAAGAGGGGGTGTTGATCAGCACCCGCGCTGTTTGTAGGGCATTTTCAAAGTAGGCAATATCGTCCCGATTGGCGGGATCGGTATACAAAACAGAGGTGTGGCCCCGCCCCCCGAAATTGACCACTTGGACGGCCATATCGACAGCGCTGTGGAAATCCTTGGCGCGGTAGAGGGCCAAAACAGGAGCCAATTTTTCGTAGGAAAACGGCTCTTCGGGCCCCACCTTCTCCACTTCCCCAATCAGCAGCTTGCTGCCTTCGGGTACCTGGATCCCGGCCAGAGCAGCGATGGTCTGCACCGATTGGCCAACAATAGCTGGATTGAGACGGCCATCCTTGAGGAGAATGCGGCGCACCGCTTGCGTCTGTTCCGGATCCAAAAAGTAGGCCCCTCGATGGCAAAACTCCGCCTTCACCTGCTCATAAACGGCCTCCACCACGATCACCGCCTGTTCCGAGGCGCAGATCATGCCGTTGTCAAAAGTTTTGCTGAGCAAGATCGAGCTGACGGCTGTGGGAATGTCGGCGCTGGCGTCGATCACCGCCGGCGTGTTGCCCGCCCCCACACCCAGCGAGGGGTGGCCGGAGGAATAGGCCGCCTTGACTAGGGCGGGGCCGCCGGTGGCCAGGATCAACTTCACCTCCGGATGTTGCATCAAAGCCTGAGACAGCTCGATGGTGGGCTCGTCGATCCAGCCGATCAACCCCACAGGCGCACCGGCTGCCTCAGCCGCCTCCTTGACCACCTTGGCCGCGGCAATGGTGCATCGTTTGGCGCGGGGGTGAGGGGAAAAGATGATGGCGTTGCGGGTTTTCAGGGTGATGAGAGCTTTGAAAATGGTTGTCGAAGTGGGGTTGGTGACTGGCACAATGCCCGCCAAAAGCCCCACCGGCTCGGCAATGCGCTCGTAGCCAAAACTCTCGTCCCGCTCGATGACGCCACAGGTTTTCTCGTGTTTGTATTTGTTGTAAATGTATTCAGAGGCAAAGTGATTTTTGATCACCTTGTCTTCCACAATCCCCATGCCGGTCTCTTCCACGGCCAGCTTGGCCAGCGGGATCCGTTCGTTGTTGGCGGCCAGGGCAGCTTTGTGAAAGATCCGATCCACCTGTTCCTGGGTGAAGGTGGCATACTCAGCCTGGGCAGCTTTTACCTGTTGGATCAGAGCTTCCAGTTCCTCGAGGTTGGTGACAGGCATAGGTGGATCCTCCAAAATTACATCCATACAGGTTAAAAGTTGAGGCAACCGTTAGAAATTGCTGCAAGACTCCATGGGCCTGCTGACCGGCTAAGCGCCAACAGGCGCGGGAACCTGGATCTCAGTGGTCATTTTTGGGGGATGGGTAAGGGTGTTGTGGATGATGCACGCATCGACTGCCTTTTCCAACCCTTTTTGGTGTTTTTCGTCGAGCGGGATCCCACTTTTCACCCGAATGCAAATGTTGTCTAGGCGGGCAGGGTGCTCGACTTTATCTGCGGTAACAACCACTTCCAGCCCTTTGGGATCCAACTGCCGCGCTTCCAAATACTTGACGGCATAGAACCCCACACAAGCACCCAAAGAGGCCAAAAACCACTCCGGCGGCGTCATTCCCTGATCTTGGCCGTGGTTGTCCAAAGGCTGATCGCTGAGGATGCGATGGCCGCGGCTTTGGGCTTGAAATTGAACGCCATTTTGGTAGGTTACGCGCACTTCCACCGGGGATCCCTCCTCATTTTTGGAGCTACCAGAGTTGGCAAGCTGCTAGACTATTGGGTTCAACTAAGTTCAACTTAGCATTACCTTGGAGACAGCCTAAGGACTTTAGAGATGACTTTGGGATCAGGCTGGCTCAAGTCAGAATTGGCTCTAGTTTTGTTGCTGTCGCTCCAGCGATAAACTAAACTGCCACCAATCCCCGCTCGCGAAAGATCTGCAAAGCGTGGTTGATCTGTTCCGGGGTGGGCGGCTGAACATCGCTGAGGGTATAGGGCAATCCCAACTGCTGCCATTTGTATTCCCCCATCTTGTGAAAGGGCAAAACTTCCACCCGCTCCACGTTGGAGAGCGTGGCCACAAACTCGGCCAAGCCCTTGATGTTTTCCTCGGGATCTGTTAGCCCGGGAACCAGCACAAAACGAATCCAGGTGGGCTTGTGAATCTGATCCAAATAGCGAGCCAGATCGAGAGTGGGCTGCAGCGAAACGCCGGTAACTTTGCGATAGAGCTCCGGCAGATAGGACTTGATATCCAGTAGCACCAAGTCTGTATGGGCCAACACCGGCTTGGCCACGCCCAAGGGCGCATAGCCGGAAGTATCTAGAGCCGTGTGCAAGTCCAGCTCATGGCAGCGGCGGAAAATCTCCGCCACAAAGTTGGGCTGCATCAACGGTTCCCCCCCGCTGGCCGTGACTCCCCCGCCCTTGAGGTAGTAGTTGCGGCAGCGCTGGATCTCCGCCATGAGGGAATCCACCGTCACCACCTGGCCGGCATTGGGATCCCGACAGTCCGGATTGTGGCAGTACAGACAGCGCAGAGGACAGCCCTGCAGGAAGATGACAAAGCGGATCCCTGGCCCATCTACCGTGCCACAGGTTTCAACCGAGTGAATGCGGCCGGTCACCGGCCTCGAGGGGTTGAGGGAGGTACCCATAACTTCTATTCTCAATGGCTTTTGCAAAATATCAATTAATCTTGAGGTTTTCTTCCAAATTGCTGGCTACGTTGCCCACCCCCTGGCTTTGACTTTGGGTTTACCTGGGCTGGGTTTTCTTAAGTTGAAAACCGATGGAAAGACCCCAAAGGGCCTACTGGGAGACACCTGACGAGATGTTGTGTAGGCGATGCGCCTTCGGATCAAAGCCCGCTGGGAAATGGGTATAGGCATCGAAATCGGCGTGATCCAGCAAAGCCCCCTCCAAGAGGGCACCGCGGAAATCAGTGCCGAAAAGCAGGCATCCTCGCAGATCGGCTCCAGATAGGTTGGCGTCGCTGAAATTGGCAAAGCTGAGATCACACCCCCGCAGGTTGGCGCCTGCCAGGTTGGCCCCGCTGAAGTCGGCAGAGCGCAGGTCGGCACCGGCTAGGTGGATCCCTTGTAGGTCGGCCTGGAGCAGCTCGATCCCTTGGAAATCTCGCTGTCCTGCCGCGTAGTCTCTAACCAAGTCCAAAGCGCTATAGCTCATCGAACCTCCTTGCTGGGGGATCCCTTTCCCTGGGTATGGGCAGCCTTCAGGGATCCCCTGGCCGTCGTTTAGAAGTGTTGATGGAAGGTGCGGTTAATCACATCCAGTTGTTGCTCGCGGGTGAGCTTGATGAAGTTCACCGCGTAGCCGGAAACCCGGATGGTGAGCTGTGGATAGAGCTCTGGGTGCTCCATGGCGTGCAGCAAGGTCTCGCGGTTGAGAACGTTCACGTTGAGGTGAAAGCCGCCATCCCGCATGTAGCCGTCCAGCAGCCCCACCAGGTTAGCAACCCGCTCCTCGGCTGTGCGACCTAGGGCCGCCGGCACGATGGAGAAGGTGTTGGAGATGCCATCCAGAGCGTCGTCGTAGGGCAGCTTAGCCACGGAAGCCAGCGAGGCCACCGCCCCCTTGGTGTCGCGGCCATGCATGGGGTTGGCCCCAGGGGCAAAGGGTTCACCTGCGCGCCGCCCGTCAGGGGTGTTGCCGGTTTTCTTGCCGTAGACCACGTTGGAGGTGATGGTGAGAATGGACTGGGTGGGGATGGCGTTGCGGTAGGTTTTGTGCTTGCGCAGCTCGGCCATGAAGGTCTGCACCAGTTGCACCGCAATCTGGTCAACCCGGTCGTCGTTGTTGCCGTATTTGGGGAAGTCGCCCTCCACCGCGTAGTCCACCACCAAGCCCCGCTCATCCCGGATGGCCCGCACCCGCGCGTACTTGATGGCGGATAGGGAGTCGGCTGTTACCGACAGGCCGGCCAGGCCAAAGGCCATGGTGCGCACCACATCCCGGTCGTGCAGGGCCATCTCCAGGCGCTCGTAGCAGTACTTGTCGTGCATGTAGTGGATGATGTTCATGGTGTTGACGTAGGTCTTGGCCAGCCAGGCCATCATCTGCGCCATGCGCGGCCACACCTCGTCGTAGTCCAGGACATCGGCGGTGATGGGGGCGAAAGCAGGAGCCACCTGCTCGCCGGAGATCTCGTCCCGGCCGCCATTGATGGCGTAGAGGAGGCACTTGGCCAGGTTGACCCGCGCCCCAAAAAACTGCATCTGCTTGCCGATGCGCATGGCCGACACACAGCAGGCGATGCCGTAGTCATCCCCCCAGTAGGGGCGCATCAGGTCGTCGTTTTCGTACTGGATGGAGCTGGTTTCGATGGAGACCTTGGCGCAGTAGCGCTTGAAGGCTTCCGGCAGCCGCTCCGACCAGAGCACGGTCAAGTTGGGCTCGGGCGCTGGGCCAAGGTTGTAGAGGGTATGCAGCATGCGGAAGCTGGTCTTGGTAACCAGAGGCCGCCCATCCAGCCCCATGCCGCCGATGCACTCGGTTACCCAGGTGGGATCCCCGCTAAAGAGCTCGTTGTACTCCGGCGTGCGCAAAAACCTGACCATGCGCAGCTTCATGACAAAGTGGTCGATGAGCTCCTGGGCCTCTTCCTCGGTGAGGATCCCGGCCTGCAGATCCCGCTCGATGTAGATGTCTAGGAACGTGGAGACCCGCCCCAGGGACATGGCAGCGCCATTTTGCTCTTTGACGGCTGCCAGGTAGGCCAGGTACAGCCACTGGATGGCCTCGCGGGCGTTGCTGGCCGGACGGCCCAGGTCAAAGCCGTAGCTGGCCCCCATTTCCTTGAGCTCGTGTAGGGCTTTGATCTGCTCCGAGAGCTCCTCCCGCAGGCGGATGGTTTCTTCATCCATCGTGTCCAGGTCGAGGCTGGCTTTTTGCGCCTCCTTGTCCTCAATCAGCCGATCCACCCCATAGAGGGCCACCCGCCGGTAGTCGCCGATGATGCGGCCCCGCCCATAGGCGTCCGGCAAGCCCGTGATGATGCCAGAGCGGCGGCAGCGGCGCATCTCCTCCGTGTAGGCGTCGAAAACCCCGTCGTTGTGGGTCTTGCGGTACTTGGTAAAGATTTCCTTAACCTTTGGATCCAGCTCGTAGCCGTAGGCCTTGAGGGCCGTCTCCACCATGCGGATGCCGCCGAACGGCATAATGGCCCGCTTCAGGGGCTTGTCGGTCTGTAGGCCTACAATTTGCTCCAGCTCCCGGTCGATATAGCCCGGCGGGTGGCTGGTGATGCTGGAAGGAAGGTCCGTGTCGGCATCCAAAACCCCCCGCTCCCGCTCCAGCGCCATCAAATCCTTAACCTTGGCCCACAGCCGCTGCGTGCGTTCGCTGGCCGGCGCCAAGAAGCTTTCGTCGCCGGTGTAGGGAGTGTAATTGCGCTGAATAAAATCTCGGACATCAATGCAGCGTTGCCACCGTCCCGGCAGAAAATCTCTCCCAATCGTTTGATCGGATACTTTGCGTTCTGTGGTTTTTTGGGCCTTCGATTCTGTAGATAAAGCTACAGAACGCTGCGCGCTTGCTATCATAACAATCCTCCCGGCTATTACGCCTAACAACTCCGCCAATAGGCTGGCGACAGGGCGAGGCGACGCCTCAGCAGCTGCCAAAAGCTACAACAATCTTTGCAAAAGGGAAGGTCTAGCCACTCACTTGAGGGAGAGCTTTTAGCAACTCTGCTGTTTCTTTTTTTAGATGTTGGCCCTACACCTCGCCCACTTCAATTTTAGTCTCTTGCCCTGGGAAGATGTTTTTGTGGGCGCATTTTTAACCGTGTTTTTTAATGTTGTCTTAAGAGTTTGCTGGAAAGAGTTTTGACCTTTTCCCTCGCCGAAGGGCCGACCTATGCTGAGGTAGGGCAGCCCCGGTTGCCCCACCAGAAGACCTGGTGTTCGCGTTAGCAGTGCGTTTTCTATGAAGTTTTCTATGAACCCGTCCATTCGAATTGTCCAAGGGATCCACCACCTGCACTTCTACCTTTGGGATCTGCCCCGTTGGCGGGAACACTTTTGTCGGGTTTGGGGCTTCCGGGTGGCAAGCGACGCCGGCAACACCCTGGAGCTGGAGCAGGGATCCCTGCGCTTGCGCCTGTCTCAGCCGGCACGGGCGGGGGACGAGGTGGACCGCCATTTGCAGCGGCATGGGCCGGGGGTGGTGGATGTGGCCTTGGCGGTGGGAGAGCAGGAGCTACCGGCCTTGGCGGAGCTGTTGCGGGGCCGAGGCGCCCAACTGGCGTGGATCCCGGCAGCAGCGGCGCTCTGCCTCCACACCCCCTACGGGATCCGGCATTCTCTGATCCCTGGCCCCTTGGATGCCGCCCCTGCCGAAGCGGGCCTGTTTTCCCACTGGGATCACGTGGTGTTGAACGTGGAGCAGGGATCCCTGCAGGCGGCAGCCGACTGGTATGGGCGGGTGCTGGGCTGGCGGCGGCTGTACCGCTACAGCATCGGCACCGCCACCTCCGGCCTGGAAAGCGTGGTGGTGGGGGATCCGGAAGCGGGGATCCAATGGGCCATCAACGAGCCCACCTGTGCCGCTTCCCAGATTCAGGAGTTTTTGCATGCCCATGGCGGCCCGGGCATTCAGCACGCGGCGCTGCACAGCTCAGACATTGTTGCCAGCCTGCGCCGGTTGCGGCAGGGGGGAGTGGACTTTTTGCAAGTGGCGCCGCAGTACTACACCAGCCTGGAAAGGGAGCTGGGGTTGGCGCTCCGTTCTGCCCTTGGGCAGGCCATCTCCTGGCAAGACCTGGTGGAGCAGCAGATCCTTCTGGATGCTACCCTGCCCGCTTCTGATGGCCAGGATCGCCCCCTTCTGCTGCAGACCTTTACCCAGCCCCTCTTTGGTCGGCCCACCTTTTTCTTTGAAGTCATTCAACGGCTAGGCGGGGCCACGGGCTTTGGCGAGGCCAATTTTCAGGCTTTGTTCGAGGCCCTGGAACGGCAACAGCGACAGCGACACCAGGCGCTGACCCCTTAGCTACAGCCGGCAGGGATCCGGAAAACTTTTCTCGGTTCCCTGGAAGTTTTATCCCAATAGTAAATGGCTATAGCTAAGAGTTCAGAGCAGTTGGGCGGCGATTGCTCTCAACAGGTGATTTTGGTTGATGGGCTTGGTTAAGTAGGCATTAGAGCCAAGCCGCAGCCCTTCTTCCATGTCTTCTCGGCTGGTTTTCGAGGAGAGAAAGACAAAGGGGATGTGGGCAGTGGACCGATCCCATCTCACGGCATCTAACACTCCATAGCCGTTCAGCTTGGGCATGACCACATCGCACAACACCAAATCCGGCAGGAGAGCGTGCACCATCTGTAATCCTTCCTCCCCATCGCTGGCCGCGACAGTGTCGTACCCAGCTCGTTGCAACACTTTCTGCAAATAGGTGCGGATGGCGGGTTCGTCTTCAATCACCAAGATGCGTTTGGACATGTGGCTTCGTAAAAAAGCAAACAAGAAACCCCCAATCCCTTGGGCTGGCCGTCGGCTTCCTGGAACAACCGAGAGCCGAGTTGATGCGGGAACGAACAGGGAAGCTACAGAGACAGCATAGAAAAACTCTGGGGAAAAAAGCTCCGCCAAATGGCTCATTCTGGTACCCTAACCCTCTGCAAAAATCCTGATACGGTGCAGAACCCCTTTCCTCATCCGCGGATTTGCGGCTATGGTCATTTCAAATAGCAATGCAACGTTTATCCCTAACTCCCCTCTCCCAGAGGGAGAGGGGCAGGGGGGTGAGGGTCTTATTCCGAGGTGAGTTGTCGCTCCATCAGCCTGGCCAGGGCAGCAGTGGGGGTGGTCTGTCCTTGCAACAACCGATGCACCTCCTGGGTGATAGGCACCCGGATGTTGTGTTGGGCGGCGATCTTGACCACGACAGGAGCGGTGTAAACTCCTTCGGCAGTGCCCTCGATTTCAGCCAGAACCTGGGACAAAGGCCTACCTTGGCCCAACCCGTAGCCCACCTGGTAGTTGCGGCTCAGAGGACTGTGACAGGTGGCCAGCAGATCCCCCAGGCCTGAGAGGCCGTTGAAGGTCTCAGGCCGCGCCCCTAAGCGGGATCCCACCCGGATCATCTCTGCCAAGCCGCGGGTAACCAGGGCAGCCCGAGCATTGGTGCCCAGGTGCAGCGCATCACACACCCCCACGGCGATGGCGATAACATTTTTCAGGATGCCTCCCAGCTCCACCCCCAGCGGATCGCTGCTGGTGTAGAGGCGAAAGCGCTCTGAAGCCAGGGCATGCTGCACCTGCACGGCTGCCCAGAGATCCCGGCTGGCTACCACTGCTGCTGCCGGCAAACCCTGGCGGATCTCGGCGGAAAGGTTAGGCCCGGAGAGCACCACCAACGGCTGGTTGGGGAAGGCAGCCCCCCAGATTTGGGCAGGAGTCAAAAGTTGGAGCGGATCCAGTCCCTTAGTGGCTGAGACCAAAATAACCTGCGGTGGGATCCCCACCTGGCGCACAACCTCGGCCACGGGGCGCACCCCTGCCATCGAGACTGCCGAGATGAGGATTTGGGATCCCTGGAGCACCTCTTTGAGATCCAGATCTTTGCGCCGGTCCCAAACCTGCACTCGGTGCCCCTGGGCCTGGGCCAGCAGAGCCAGCGTACTTCCCCAGGCTCCCGCCCCTAGAATGGCGATCTTCTGGGGGGATGTTGTGTTAGTTTTCATCTGACCTTTGCAGCCGCAGCTTCTCTCCCAGGATGCCTTAAACTCCCCGTTAGCAAGAGAGCGACAAAGGTTAGTATGGTTGGATACCAAATCATGGGTTCGGCCAAAGAGCAGACGAGATGACAGAAGCAGGGATCCGACGCCTTCCTGCTGAGGTAGCCGCCAAGATGGGGAGCTGGCGGCACGGCTATGCCCTCACCAATGGTATTCAACTGCACTACGTCACCCAGGGGGAAGGGGAGCTGGCCATCTTGCTGCATGGTTTCCCAGAGTTTTGGTATTCCTGGCGGCACCAGATCCCGGTGTTGGCGCAGCGGTTTTGCGTGGTGGCCCCCGATCTACGCGGCTACAACGATTCCGACAAGCCGGATCACGGCTACGACCTAGATACCCTCACGGCGGATGTCCGCGGCCTCCTGGATCACTTTGGGGCCAAGAGGGCGGTAGTGGTGGCCCACGACTGGGGAGGAGCCATTGCCTGGCACTGGGCGCAATTTTTCCCCGACGAGATCCGCAAGCTGGCCGTGCTCAACTCTCCTCACCCAGCTTGCTTTCGCCGGGAGTTCCTGACCAATTTGGACCAGATGCGCCGCAGTTGGTACTTGTTTTTCTTCCAGTTGCCCTGGCTGCCGGAGTGGGTGCTCCAGTGGAACTTGGGCGATTGGGTGCAGCGCATCTTCCGAGAGACCTCGGTGCGCAAGAGTGCCTTCACCCGACACGACCTGAAGATCTACCAAGAGGCTCTCGCCAAACCCAAGGTGCTCACCTCTGCCCTTAACTACTACCGCCACCTGTTTAGCCTGCCCACTCTGCAGAACCTGTTTTTACAGCCCCTGCGGCAGATCCTCGCCCCCACCCTGCTCATTTGGGGAGAGGAAGACTTTGCCCTCAGCCGCGAGCTGACCGAGGGAATGGATCCCTTTTTCCCCAACGGCATTCGCAAAGAATACATCCCCGAGTGCGGCCACTGGGCGCAGCAGGAGGCGCCGCAAACCGTGAATCGGCTGCTGATGGAGTTCCTCTAGGTGTCAAGTTGGGAGAGCTTTACCAGCCCCAGGGGTTCACCCTAGAATAATCCACTGAATTCTAGCAGGGGAAACGGCATGGCCCTGGAGTATCCGCCCCATCTGCGCTATGTGGACACCCACGAGTACATCCGCGTTGAGGATGACATTGCGGTGATTGGGATCACGGCTTATGCCGTCGATCAGCTCGGGGATATTGTCTTTGTCGGCCTGCCCGAGGAAGGAACAGAGATTGAAAAGGGCGAAAGCTTTGGCTCGGTGGAATCTGTTAAGGCGGTCGAGGATCTCTATGCCCCTGTTTCGGGGGAAGTGGTGGCAGTGAACAAAGCAGTGGTGGACAGCCCAGAGAGCATTGCCGACGATCCCTATGGCGATGGCTGGCTGATCAAGGTGCGCATGACCAACCCGGAAGATCTCGACGACACGATGAGCGCCGAGGCCTACGCCAGCTTGGTAGAAGGATCCTAAGACCTACAGCAACACTTCCCGGCTGCCCCCCTGCCTTTTGGCCTGGTAGAGGGCTTGGTCGGCTGCCGCTAGGAAGCTTTGTGCAGAAGTCTCTGCTGGAAGCCGGAGCAAAGAGGCGACACCGATGCTACAGGTGAGGGGAATTCCCCCCTGTAGGGGAAGGGATTGGACGGCCTGCTGCAGGCGCCCGGCCAACTGCAGGATCTGAGAGTCTGGGATCCCGCGCACCAGGAGAGCAAATTCGTCGCCCCCCACGCGGGCCAGCAGATCCTCTTGGCGAACCTGGTCCTGCAGTTGGCGGGCCACCTGGATCAGGGCTTGATCCCCGGCCAAATGCCCCCAGCGGTCGTTGATGAGCTTGAAGTTGTCCAAGTCCAGGTAAAGCAAGTGGAGGGGAAAGCTATGGCGGCGGGCAAAGGCCGTCTCCCTCTGCAGGTGCTCTAGGAAAAACCGACGGTTGTGCAGCCCCGTGAGCGGGTCGTAGAGAGCGGCGGCAGCGACCTGGAAAAAGAAAGCCTCCTCCAGCCGGTCATAGTAGGCAAACTGCAGCAGGCTATTCCCCAGCTGGATGCGATCCCTATCGGCCAAGGGAAGGCGAGTTACCCTCTGCCAGTTGACATAGGTACCGTTGAGGCTGCCTAGGTCGGTGAGGATGTAGGTTCCCCCTTCTCTCTCCAGCCGACAGTGCTGCCGAGAAACGGCGTGATCCCAGAGCTGAATGTCAGCCTGGGAGCTGCGCCCCACTACCGCTGTTTCCCCCAAGGGAAAGGTCATGCCCATATTGGCCCCCCAGAGCACGGTCAAAAAGGCGCCCACAGGCTCTCTCTCCACTCCCAGCCCATAGCACTCCAGGGAGATGCAGGTGGTCGGCTCTTCGAGAGACAAAGGGTAAGTATCCAAAGTTACAGGGATCCCACCTAGGCAGAGGTTATGGAAGGCTTAAGACGGCCTCTCTCCGTATTATGACGGTTTTGTCGAGCTCTGCCCACCCTCCTGCCTGCCCCGCCAGGACAAGAGGGATCCTCTACTCCAGGCCCAGCCGGCGGCGAAAGTAGGGGATAGTCAGCTCCAGGCCAAGCTGCAGAGGAATCTGGGGATCCCAGCCCAGCAGGGCGCGGGCCTTGCCGATATCGGGCCGGCGCTGCTTGGGATCATCTGTGGGCAGAAGCCGGTGGACGATGGGAGAAGAGCTGCCGGTGAGGGCCAAAACCTGCCGAGCCAACTCTAGAATGGTGACCTCCTGCGGGTTGCCCAGGTTAAAGGGGCCAGGGTAGGAGCTGTTCATTAGGCGCACCAGGCCTTCGATGAGGTCGGCGATGTAGCAAAAGCTGCGGGTTTGGGATCCATCGCCATAGACGGTGAGGGGATCGCCGCGCAGCGCCTGGACGATGAAGTTGCTGACCACACGGCCATCGTCTTCCCGCATGGCCGGGCCATAGGTGTTGAAGATGCGGGCCACGCGGATCTCGGTTTGGTGTTGCCGCTGCCAGTCAAAGGTCAGGGTTTCGGCCAGGCGCTTGGACTCGTCGTAGCAGGCCCGCGGGCCGATGGGGTTGACATGGCCCCAGTAGTCCTCCGGCTGGGGGTGCACCTGGGGATCCCCGTACACTTCTGAAGTGGAGGCCAGCAGGAACCTGGCCCCCGTTTTCTGGGCCAGCTCCAGCAGGTGGTAGGTGCCCCAGACGCCGGTGCGGATGGTGCGGATGGGATCCGCCTGGTAGTGGGGCGGCGAGGCGGGACAGGCCAGGTGGTAGATTTGCTCAATTCCCGCTTTCTCCAGCTCCGGCGGCAGCGGCTCGGCCACGTCGTGCCACAGCAAGGTCAAGGCAGGGTTGTTGCGGTGGGCCTGCAGGTTCTCCTCCCGCCCCGTGTAGCCGTTGTCGAGGCAGATCACCGTGTGGCCCTCCTGCAGCAGACGGCTGACCAGATGGGAGCCGATAAACCCCAAACCACCCGTAACCAGGATCTTCACCAGCCCACTCCAATCAGGGTAATGCCCGCCTGCTGAACGGCCTGCCGGTCAAGGCAGTTGCGGCCGTCGAGGATGAGGGGCCGCCGCATCAGCTCGGCAAGGCGCCGGTAATCCAGCGACAAAAACTCCGGCCACTCGGTCACCAGCACCAGGGCGTCGCAATCCTGGGCCAGGCGGAACACGTCTGTTTCCACCACCACGTGGGCCAGGCCCTCCCGCATCCCCGAAGCCGACACAATGGGATCATAGGCTTTTACCTTGGCCCCCAGCCGGTGGAGCTGCTCGATGAGGGTCAGGGACGGCGCATCCCGCAGGTCGTCGGTGTGGGGCTTGAAGGTGAGGCCCAGAAGGCCGATGGTCTTGCCCTTGAGCACCTTGAGGGCCTGCTGCAGCTTTTCCAGCAGGCGCTGCCGCTGCTCGCGGTTGACCTCGACGGTGGCCCGCAACAGCTTGGCCTCATAGCCGTAGTCGGCTGCCGTCTGGATCAAAGCGGCCAGATCCTTGGGAAAGCAGCTCCCTCCCCAGCCTAGACCAGCGTTGAGGAAGGCGCGGCCAATGCGCTTATCGAGGCCGATCCCTTCGGCCACCTGGGTGATGTCGGCGCCAGTGCGCTCGCAGATGTTGGCGATCTCGTTGATGAAGCTGATCTTGGTGGCCAGGAAGGCGTTGGCCGCATATTTGATCATCTCGGCCGAGGCCAGGTCGGTGACCAGCAAGGGCACGGGATCCCCGCCCAAGCCCTGCTGGCGGCTGAGGATGGGCTCGTAAAGCTGCCGCAGGATCTCGACGGCGCGGGGGCTGCTGGAGCCAATCACAATGCGATCCGGGTAGAAGGTATCCTGGATGGCGCTGCCCTCCCGCAAAAACTCGGGGTTGCTGACCACGTCGAAGGGCGGCACCCAGGGAGACTTGTCCAGGGTGGCCAGGGAGGAGGGGGTGGGATCCCCCCCAGCCAGGGCCATCTGTTGGCTGCTTAGGCGCTGCTGGACAGCCTCGGCGGCGCCGTCGAGGATGAGCATGCGCACCCAGTCGCCGGAGCCGATGGGGACAGTAGACTTGTTAACAATAACCCGGTAGCGGTCGTCTAGGTGCTGGCCGATCTCCCGCGCTACAGCCTCTACGTAGCGCAGGTCTGGCTCACCGCTGGGCAGAGCTGGCGTCCCTACGGCAATGAAGATGACCTCGCTGGCCTGCACCCCCAGGGCAAGATCAGTGGTAAAGTGTAGCCGACCGGCCTCAGTTCCAGCCCGCACCAGCTCTTCCAGGCCGGGCTCGTAGATGGGCAGGCGACCCCGCTGCAGCCCTTCAATCTTGGCGGGGTTGTTGTCCACACAGATAACGCTATTTCCTAGGTGAGCCAGGCAAGCCCCTGTTACCAGGCCCACATAGCCAGCGCCTACCACAGCAACGTGCATACTCAGCGTTTGCTCCCGAACGGATGGCCCCCATGCCCCCGCAGCTCACCGTTAGGATACCCCACTCCCCTGGGATCCCTTACCCCCATTGAGGTTGGTGGCAGAATAAAGCAGGATATCTGTGGATCCCCGCTCGAGCTGCAGTGAGCTTTCTGGATTCTGCTGCCATAGCCAGCCGCCGTCAGCGCCAAGTGCAGAGGGTGCTGTACGTCACGCTAGGGCTAAATGTCCTGGTGTTTCTGATCAAGTTAATCCTGGGGCTGACGACGGGATCCCTGAGCCTCATTGCCGATGCCCTACACAGCTCCACCGACAGCGCCAGCAACATTTTGGGCTTGGTGGCCATGCGCTTTTCTTCGCCAGAGCCCGATGACGACCATCCCTACGGCCATCGCAAGTTTGAAGCCATTGGAGCGCTGGGGATCGCCGCCTTTTTGGGGATGGCCAGCCTGGAGATCCTGCGCACAGCCGTGGAGCGGTTTTGGGAGCCCCAGCCCCACCTGCAGATCGATGAGCTGACCTTGGGGATGATGGTGGGCGTGCTGGGCATTAATGTCTTTGTCACCCTCTACGAGCACCGCTGGGGCAAAGCTCTGTCCAGCTCGCTGCTGTTGGCCGATGCGCGCCATACCCTCAGCGACGTTGGGGTGACGCTGACGGTGTTGCTGGGGTTGGCCGGCATGCATTATTGGGGGATCCCTTGGCTGGACCAGGTGCTGGCGGTGCCGGTGGGGCTGCTGGTGTTCTGGAGCGGCTGGGAAGTGCTGCGGGAAAACGTTCCCTTCTTAACCGACCGGGTGGCTATCCCCCCCAAAACCTTGCGGGAGCTGGTTCTCAGCCTGCCCGGGATCCTCGACTGCCACGACATCACCTCCCGCGGCATCCCGGGGCAGATGATCTTTATCGAAATGCACATGGTGGTGGAGCCGCTGGATGTGGAGTCGGCCCATCGCCTTACCGAAGCGGTGGAGCAACTGCTGCAGCAGCGCTACGGGCCGGTGCGGGTCACCATCCACCTGGAGCCCTACTCCCACATCGAGGGATCCCGTTCCTAGCCACAATGGGCCTTGCATTCCTTGCTCTGCGTGGGTTTAATGGGGGTAGATTTCCCCCTTCGGGGGGATTCCTAGAAAGTGGAAAGAAAGTGGAAAGAAAGTGGAAAGCCCGTCCTCATAGCCAAAAGCTCGGTAGTAGCGGGGAAACTCTGCCAATGCCTCGGGCTGGGGCACGTCGTGGTTGCCGGGCACCACAAAAGCCGGAAAAGGTAAACGGGCCAGCCGCTCTGCCAACCAAGCGTGGTTTTCTGGCTCCCCGTGCTGGGTCAGATCCCTCGGCAGCAGCAAAAAATCCAAGAGCAACTGCATCCGGTGTTGCAAAACCTGCTCCAGAGCCGGGATGCTTAGCTTCACCAAATGAAACCGGTTGAGATGATCCCAAAGGACAGATCCGGCGCAAGGCCCGATTGCCCCTGGGGGGATTCCGGTCTTTTGGCAGAGGATCTCCGGGATAACCTCGGCAAGGCCACCTTACAGGTGACGGCTGGGGAGGCCGACGGGGAGCAAATCGAGCTGAAAAAGCCCAATCTCTAACTCTGATTACCAACTTCGGCCGCGAGCCGGAGCAGCCTCAGCAGCCGAAGCCCACCCTGCCTGGGATTAGGGCCGGCTCTAACAGCAAGGGCTAGAAAGTGCCTCGGGATCTCGATCCACCACGTCGGGATCCTGTTGTGCTGAGCCGGCAGAGGGAAGGGAACCCGAGGTTTTACCGGAGTGAAGTGGGCTACCTCGCCTCTAAAGCTGTGTTAAGATTTTGCGTAACTTCAAGAGAGCTGGCGCCTTTCAGATCCGGTAGGGGATTTCGTCAGCGGTGCGTAGCACTATGGGCAAGGTTTTGGTTTTAAATGCCTCCTACGAGCCGCTCAACATCACCAGTTGGCGCAGAGCTGTTGTCCTTTTGCTCAAGGGCAAGGCCGAGCAAATCGAGCACAATGGCAAAGTAGTCTACGGCAACATCCCTCTGCCCACCGTCATCCGCCTGCGCCACTACGTTCACGTTCCCCACAAGGAGATCCCCCTGACGCGGCGCAATGTCCTCTACCGCGATGGGCACCGCTGCCAGTACTGCGGCTGTTACGGCGAAGACCTAACCCTGGATCACGTGATCCCGCGCTCCCGCGGCGGTGAAGATACCTGGGAGAATGTAGTCAGCGCCTGTGTGCGCTGCAACGTGAAAAAAGGGAATCGCACCCCTTGGGAGGCCGGCATGCCCTTGCTCCGCCAGCCCCGCCGCCCCCACAGCACCCTTTACTTTGAAATCTCCAAAGCCGTCGGCAGCGGATCCCATCGGGAATGGCTGAAGTACGCCATCGGCCTGGAAGGGGATCCGCCGCCGGAGCTGGCAGTCAAGCCCGCCTAGCTCCCAAGGCTAAGGATGCAGGTCTGAGACCGGCGCTGCTTTGGAAAGGGGAGGAGAGGTGGTGGCCGGGATCCCCAGCTCGATCCAGCGATGGATCAGGGCGTTGACCTCTTCGGGGCGCTCATCGTGAGGGCAGTGGCCGGCCTCCAGGAAGTATTCCACCGCCTGAGGGTAGTGA
Source organism: Synechococcus sp. 'PEA 65AY6A-5F PE A' (assembly GCF_047462575.1). NCBI lineage: Bacteria > Bacillati > Cyanobacteriota > Cyanophyceae > Synechococcales > Synechococcaceae > Synechococcus > Synechococcus sp. 'PEA 65AY6A-5F PE A'. The sequence continues at coordinate 10,562 of NZ_JAOALE010000004.1, read as the reverse complement.
GCCCGGTAGAGCTTAGAGCGCTCGCGGACCCGCATCCAGGGATCCCGTTCGCCCCAAATCAACAACAGGGGGCGCACCAAGCTGCGCAGCAGCTCGTCCACATAGCGCCCCTTCTGCCCGCCCCGCATCAGGGCCACGAACACATCGGCAGCCCCCGGATCCCGCGTGGGGCGATGAATGTCTTCCACCAGTTGATCCGTCACTGCCGCCGGGTCGTAATAGACCTGCTTCAGCTTGGAGCGAATCACCCGCGGCTGCCGCAAATACTGAAACAATAGGTAAGACACCAGGCGCTGGCGCAGGCCCCAGCCTACCAGGCCACCCAGCCATTGCCGCCAGCCAGATGGGGATCCCTTAACCGTGGAAAAGCCGCCTGCCCCGTTAAGCAGCACCACCCCCCGCACCCACTCCGGCCACTCTGCCGCCAGGCTGAGCACCACATAGCCGCCCAGGGAGTTGCCAATGGCCACCACAGGCCGCCGGATCACCTGTTGACAGAAATCCCGCAGTTGATCCCGCCAGATCTCGGCGCGATAGTCCCAGTTGGGCTTGGCCGAACGGCCAAAGCCGAGCAAATCGATGGCATAGACCTGGTAGTGTTGAGCCAATTCGGGAATGTTTTTACGCCAGTGGTCGGTGGAAGCCCCAAAGCCGTGCACCAAAAGCAAAGGCTGCCCCTGCTCGCCCTGTTTGACGTAATGGACGGATTGCCCCCGCCAAATCCAGCGTGCCGAGATAGGAGTGGCCGATGCCGATGTTGAAGCCATAGAGGTCGCTTGTAAGCTTTTGTTATTTAAGTATTCTAGATTCTTTTAGATTCTGCTCGGCCGACTCTGGAGCTGTAGCCGAGCAGCGTATCCTAAACACGGATTGGACTCGCAGCATGATCGCGTTTTTGAGCGGCCACCTCGTCGCCATCGAATGGGGAGAGCGCAGTAGCCTCACCGTTGAGGTGCAGGGGATCGGCTATCGGGTCAAGGCCCCGGCGCGTTTTCTCAAGCAACTGCCCCCCATCGGAGAGCCCGTGCGGGTGTTTACCCACTTGGTGGTGCGAGAGACCGAGCTGGTGTTGTACGGGTTTGGCTCGCCAGCCGAGCGCGATGTGTTTGTGGAGCTCATCAAAGTTTCGGGGGTGGGGCCGGCTTTGGGCTTGGCTCTGCTGAATACCTTCGGCCTGCCGGAGCTGGTTCAGGCAGTGGTGACCGAAAACGTGCGCCTACTTTCCCTCACGCCAGGGGTAGGGCACAAAACGGCCCAACGGCTAGCCTTGGAGCTGAAAACCAAGCTGGCCCACTGGCGACAAGGCCTGGAGAACGCCGATCGCCCCCTGGCCGGCGGGCCGCCTCCGGCCATCCGGGAAGAGGTGGAAATGGCCTTGCTGGCCCTCGGCTACAGCCTCCAAGAAATTCAAGCGGCCCTGCAAGCTTTGCCCTCCCAACCCCGCCCAACGGAAGAGTGGCTGCGGGATGCCATCACCTACCTCAGCCGGCAGCCATGAGCCCTCCGGATCCCCAGCAGCGCCGCATTGGCATTCTGGGCGGCACCTTCAACCCCGTCCACCACGGCCATCTGATCATGGCGGAGCAGGCCCTCTGGCAGTTCAACCTGGATCAGGTGCTGTGGATGCCGGCAGGGGATCCTCCCCACAAGCCCTTGGCCGCCGGCGCCAGCAAAGCCGATCGCCTGGCCATGGTGAAGCTGGCCATTGCCGACCACGAGCGCTTTGCCTGCTCCGACCTGGAGATCCGCCGTCCCGGCCCCTCCTACACCATCGAGACGCTGCGCAGCCTGATGCAAGAGCAGCCGGATACCCAGTGGTATTGGATTATCGGCGTGGATGCCCTGCGGGATCTGCCCCAGTGGTACCAGGCGGAAGAATTGGCCCGCCTCTGCCATTGGATTGTTGCCCCCCGTATCGATGCCGGCGACGCCGCCCAAGTGCTGCGGTCGGTGGCCGCAAAGCTGCCCATCCGGGCAGCAATCCTGGACGCCCCCACCCTAACGCTCTCTTCCACCTACCTGCGCCAGCAAATCCAAAAGGGGGGATCCATCCGCTACCTGGTGCCCCCTGCTGTGGAGCACTACATTCGCCAACACCGGCTCTACCTCGACCCTTGAAGAAAAAAAGAGGAGGGATCCCTCCTCTCCGATAAACCCGTTCACTAGAGCAACAGCCCGCCCAACTTTTTCCCAGCCAGGAGGGGCTGAAGAGAGGCTGTTTCGCTGAAAGTAGGAAGGCTTGTCTCAAATGAAAATTGCAACCCAACCTGCCGATGGCTTAGTAAGCCAAGCCCATGCTGCGGGTGGTTTCGGGGCCAAGGTAGACGCGGATGCTCAAGAAGTCCGTGGGGCAGGCAGTCTCACAGCGTTTGCAGCCAACACAGTCTTCGGTGCGGGGGGCTGCGGCAATCATGCCGGCCTTGTTGTTCCCCTTCCAGGGCACCATTTCCAACACATCAGTAGGGCAGGCCCGCACACACTGAGTACAGCCGATGCAGGTGTCGTAGATCTTGACCGTGTGAGCCATTAGCGTTCTCCAGTCGAGCTGTTTGAAAGATTAAAAAAAAAAGGTTTACCGAAGGGCGTGGCAGCAACACCACTGCACGGGTGCCTTCAGTGTACTGTAGTCCTGCCAAACCACCCCGATCTGCGATCCAAATGTTCAAACAAATTTACATCCCCAGGGATCCCTTGCCGCGCCGACGGGAAGGTCGCCCTCGCGGTTGGGCTAGGATTGCCTGAGGAAGGACAGGGCAAGGATCCTACGAATGGGACGCTCGCTGCGGAATTGGAGAAGGCAAACTCGAAGCCAAATGCACCGCCTGGGGCCCGTTTTGGCCGGCATTCTCCAGGAAATCTATGCGGAGAACATACCTCGCCTGCGCCGCTGGGATCGGCAGCTCACCGACTGGGTGTACAGGCGTGGCTGGAGGGTGGATCCTTCCTTGCCCAAGGTGGCCATCTACGTGTTGGGCGCAGTGGTGATCCTGGCGATTCCAATTCTCACCTTGGCAGTTTTAGTGGCTCTCGCGGCCTTTCTTGCCATCCAAATAGCCCAAAAGTGGCCCCAGGAAGCCCGCCGTTATCTTCCCAGCGCCGACGAGGAAGACGACTCCGATCCCCGCCAAGGGGACTGGGACTATTGACAGGCTAGCCGTCCCTGCCCTAAAGCGGGGCATCGCCCTCGGGCGGACGGGGCGAGTCTTTTTGGCTGCTAAGGCGCTGCTTCATCCGTCTGACCAGCTTTTGCTGGGAGTGGCTTTCCAGCCTGTTGAGGCCGAGGGCGCCGGCCAGGATCCCTAACTGTAAGGCCAAGCTGGGCAGGGTGGTCTCCAGATCCCGCCCTGCCAAGGCTCGAAAGAAAAATACAAATGCCCCGATGGTGGCCGAAAAACCCACCGCCAGGTAGACAAAGCGCCGCAGACTGCGGTAGGGGGCGGCCAGTTCCGTGAGCAGCCTCACCCGATCTGCCGCTGGATCCCGACCTGGGGGCAGGGGCGAGCCAGGTTTTGGGGAAGGTTTGGGCTCCGATGTTGCCACGGCTACACCTCCTCGGGCAATAGTAGGGGATCCCGGCCAGAAATCGCCGCCAAGCTTTCCTCGGCAGCCCGACAGGCAGCCAGAATATCTTGCTCTTCCCCGCCCAAGTAGACGCGGCCAAAGCTGCCAAAGGGCATCACTTCGAGGATGTTGATGCGGGCCGATTTTTCTGCCTCGTTGGCGGCCAGGGGGGCATAGCCTGCCGGCTGCACCTCCAGGATGTAGAGGGTTTGGCCGGCTAGGAGCATCTGGCCGCGGCGGAAACGGTTGATCAACTGGGTTTGGTGGGGATCGATGTTGCGAATGATCTGGCTGGAGATGATGCGCGGCCTGAGGCGCTCCTTTTCGCTCACCCCCAAAGCCGCCAGGATGGCCCGACCGGCAGTGCGGGTATCCCCCTGGTTGCTGGAGTGTACCTCCAAAAGGCCGTAGAGGCGCTCCACCACCTGCAGCCCCGGCCTTACCGAGGTGGCTTTGAGGGCGATGTCCATAACGCGGTTGATCTCGATGCCGGGGGAAATCTCGACCCAGAGGGAAGTATCCCCTGGCAGAGGCAAAAAGCCCTGGGCCACCGTGCCCAGATAAGCAGCGTACTGGGGCTGGAGCCGATCCAAAAACACGTAACTGCGCAGGTCAATCCCCAAAGGAGTTCTCCCCCCTGTCTGTTGGGCTGGGTTGGACGTCGGACGACGGGGCCGGCATTCCTCCCTTTCTAGTCTCACGCCATCTCTTGGCTTTTGGGGAGAACAGCAGTTCGGTATCCCAACTTTCCCCTGCTACAGGTCACCCTGAGCCACTACCTTCACCGTTGTCAAGGCTTCCAGGTCGATGGGCCCGCGCACGTGCAGCCGCTGGGTGGAAATGCCCAAAGACAGGTCGCGAAACGCTCCCAAGGTGGGGATCCCGGCTCCCCGGCCTGCCGAGAGGGGAGAGGTGTTGATGTGGATCAGGGCGGCATCCACCTCCTGGAGAAAGCGCTGGGCTGCCGATTGGCTGTCGGTGAGGATCGTCTCCGATTGACGACAGCCATTTTTGTTGATCCAGGCGATCGCCTCCGTCAGGTCGGCAACGGGCTGGAGGCGCAGATGAGGCCGTTCTGTGGAGTCAAAGCCTTCCCCCAGCGGCTGAAGCTGGGGGAATCGCTCCAGAATGGGGGCTGCTGCCTGTATATCGATCCCTTGACCCAGCAAGTCTTCAATCAGGGCGGTCAGATGATGGGCGGCCCAATCGGTGTGGATCAGCAGCCAAAGGGTGAGGGGCTGATAGATCGGGATCCCTTCTGGGCCATAGCGAGCCAAGGGATCCAACAAAACCGACTTCACCAAAGGCCAAGGAGCGGTGCGATCCACATAGATGTGGCCGTACCCCAGATGCGTGACCAGAGTCGGCACTTTGCTGGCCTGCAACAGGAACTCCACCCAGCCGGGGCGACCGCAGGGGATCACCAGATCCACATAGCGGGTTTGCTGCAACAACAGCAACAGTGGGGAATCGGCCTGGGGATCGGTCGCTTGGTCTTGGGCGGGGAGGGTTTGAATGGCCCCTTCCGGGATCCCGTGCTCGTAGGCGGTCTCTGCCAACAGGTTGACCAGGGCCTGATGGGTTTTCTGGATGGGGCCGCTGCCGGCCAAGATCACGCCATTGCTCGTCTTGAGACACATGCCAATGCCATTCAAGGCAAACTCGGGGTAGATCTCGTAGACCAAGGCGATCAGCCCCAAAGGGACGCGGTAGCGGCCAATAAACAGCCCGTTGTCCTGACGGCACCCCCTCTCCAGGCTCCCGATGGGATCCGGCTGTTGGGCCAGGAGAGCAAGCAACTGGGCGGATCGCTGCAGGCGCTCGGGGGTAAGCTTGAGGCCGTTGAGGATCCACTCCGGCAGGGTTTGCTCGCGGCAGCTTTCCAGGTCGAGGGTATTGGCCTCCAACAGCAGATCGGAGCGCTCCAGCAAACGGCGCGAGAGAGCCAGCAGGGCCTGGCGTTTGGTTTCGCCGCTCAAGCGCTGGAGCTGAGGCAGCAAGCGGCGCACCTGGCGCAGGGTGGTGCTGAGGTCAAAGGCTGAACCAAAATCGGTCACTCGCTTCCCTCCTGCCCGGCTGACCGACGACAGACCTGCTCCTGACCACTGCTAACAAGAAATGGCTAGATCCACAAGGGCTGAAACTAGGGATCCCTGGCAACGATCCCAAGCATCTCAAGGCCGCCGCAGCAGCAGGATCGCCGTCACCATCAACAGCGTCAGCAACAGGCAAAGAATCAGGAACCAACTGAGCAACTGGGCTTGGCTGGGGAAGAGCAACACGCCCAGAAACCCCACCGCCAAAGCAACCCCCAGGCTGAGGGTGAGGCCCAAGAGCGCAGATCCCTGGAAAGTGCTTTGCCGGTGCAACACCCACTGATGGCCGTTCCAGAACCAGATTTTACGGTAGGGGTAGGAGACGGCCAGTTGCTCAATGTGCAAACGGTCGGGGGTGATGGCGAAAATATGCTGGCAACGGCTGCAGCCAAAAGCCTCAGTCAGGGTAATCAGGCGCAACTGACCTTGGTGGCAACAGGGGCAGGGGTAAATTTTGGTGGGCTCGATGGGCTGAGCCACTCGCAGGGACGATTTCTGCCGAGGCCACTTGTGGGGAGAGGAAAACGCCACAGCTCTCAGTCGGTGAGAAGTCGGGATCCCTCACATCCTATCCTCAAGAAAGCAGGGTCAAGCCACCCAGAGATGGTGGACGTAGCGCCAGGTCAAGATCTGGTTGAGGACGAGGAAGATCAGGCCCAGAAGCCCATAGCCCAGCTTGAGAACTCTGCTTAGGTGGGGGCGCGCCCACAGGGGAAGGAAGCCGAAATCTGTGTGCTTGGCCCAGTGCAGGAGGGCCAGCACTTGCACGAGGTGAACCGGTAGGCAGTAGCGAATCATGCTTCGCTGGCCTAGGGGACTCATGCCGGCTACAGCGATGTAGAACATAGCCCAGGCAGCTAGGTGAAACCCCAGCCGCTCCTGCCAGCGCCGGCTCTTACCGGCCACGACACTCAAACCATCCAGCAAGCCTGTAACAACTAGGGATCCCAGCGTAACAGACACAAACAGTTGGCTGAGAGCATCAGACCACAGGCCAGGATCCTGCAGCGGTGCAGAAGGAGAGAGCAAGACCTGCCATCGCTCAGGGGAAAGAACATAGGTATGAGCCTGGAAAAGGGCTTGGTAATTGGCCTGGACGCCGGTAAAGTAGCGCTGCATCTCCATGTAGAGATCCCAGCGACCGAAGCGGAGCTGACAGTAGAGGAAAAAACTCAGCCCCCCCAACAAGGCCAAAACAACGGCGCCTGCCGTCCAAAACCAACGGCGGGATAGCCGCAGCAGGGGAACCAGCGCCACCGGCAAACCCACAATGCGGGTGGCACTCATCGCAAAACCGTGGATCCCGGCCAGGAGCCCTGCCTTCATCGAATTCAAGCAGGCCAACCAGTAGAAAAAACCCAACAAGCTGGCCATGAAGAGGGATTCGCTGTAGCCCACGACAAGGTAAAAACTGCTGGGATAGACCAAGATAATCAGACTTGCCAAAACTTGCCAAAGAGTGGGGATCTGCCAGCGGCGGTAAAACAGGAAAAGGTAAATCCACATCAGCCAGCAAAAGAGCTGGGCAGTCAGATACAGCCCCAGTTCAGGGTCAACTCCCAACAGGCGGCTCATGGCGGCCACTGCCAGGGGATAGCCGGGGAAAAAAGCTACGTTGCTCTGCTCGTAGGCAATCTTGTCGAAACCCACAAACTGGTACCCCCGCCGCACAATGCTGAGATACCAATAGCTATCCCGCTGACTCAGGGCTGTGAAGGCAGAAGCATAGTCACTCTCCTCACTCCAGAGGGAGATCATAAAGATCTGCAGCACTGTCAAGGCCAAACTGGGCAACAAGATTTGCCCTAAGAAAGGGGCAAGGTACTGCCGACCTCGCTGCAACAGATGACTGAGAGAAAAGCTCATCGCTGAATCGTTAAGGGTGAAGATGGCACTTTGATTTCTTCTTGGTAATCGTCGTCGGAGTTCACCTGCCAGAGATTGTGACTACCGGGTCGGAGAATGTTCTCAGCCGCCAGCAAGCCCATCAGTAAACTGTGATCTTGGTTGTTGTATTTAAATGAGCCGTAGCGGCCCACCACTTGTAGATTTTCAAACTGGCTGAGATACTCCTGCAAAATGGCTAAATCTTCTTTATAGCTACCGGTATAGATGGGATAAGTGCGGGGCAGGCGCACCACAAAGCCACTGTAGATCTTTTGATCGTGAAGCAGGCCAATTTGACGCAGCTCCCTCTCAGCCAAAGCCAGCAATTCCTCCTCAGGGGCTTGCCACAAGGGATCCTCAAAGTTGCACCAATACTCACAGCACAAGGGGGTTTGTTCTCGGTTGGGGAGCATAGCCGGCGACCAATTGGCAAAATTGGTTACCCGACCAACTTGTACTGTTGGTTCATTGATATACAGCCAGTTATCGGGGAAAAGCTGGGATCCCTGCACAATCAAGTAAACCAAAACGGTGTTGCGAAACTTGAGCTTGCGAGCTGCCTGCAGCACTTGGGGGGGAGGCAGTTCCCGCAGGCTCTGCACCAACACTGTCAAAGGGATGGAAGAAATGACGTGGGAGGGGGAGACCCAAGTTTCCCTTCCATCCTGGAGATGGCGCAATTGCAGCTCGACAATCCGGGATCCCTGATGTCTAAGGGCGATGACTTCTGTATTTAGCCAAACCTTTTGACCCTCAGCCAGCAAAAACTCCTGCATTTTTTCGTAGAGCTGTCCGGATCCCAGGCGGGGAAACTGAAACTGGTCGATCAGGGATTTGACCGAACCGCGCTTCCAGCCCAAGGCCTTGCGGATGGCTTGCCCAAGGCTGAGACCTTTGATGCGCTGGGCAGCCCAATCGGCGCTGATTTCGGTACAAGGGATCCCCCAGAGCTTTTCCGTGTAGCTCTTGAAGAACATCTGAAAAAGCCGGCTACCAAATTTTCCCTTGACCCAGTCGGCAAAGTTCTGGGGAGCTGGGTGCGGGATAAGTTGGGCCCAGAGGTAGGAAAGAACAATGAGCAGGCTTTCCCACCAGCCAACTTTGCGCAGGACTTCCCAGGCTTGAATGGGGTACTGAAAATAGTGCTTGCGGTAGTAGATGCGGGTAAGCCGCCGGACAGTCACTTGTTCGGATCCCAAAACCTGGTTCCACAGCTCCAGCACCGCTGGGATCTTGGTAAAAAAGCGGTGCGGGCCATAGTCGAGAATGAACCCCCGGTAGCAAATGCTTTTGGCCAAGCCCCCAACCCTGTCTTCCCGTTCCACTACCACCACAGGGAAGCCCAGTTGGGTCAAGCGGTAGGCAGCCGCCATGCCCGCCGGCCCTGCTCCCAGAATGTAGATGGGATCCCGCACGCCGCCCCTTCCCCACGATCGTCTTCAAGCGTTGCCGACATTGTACGGTAGTGCGAGAAACCCTTTCCTACACAACCCTGGGAAAATGGGTAGAGGTTAGACTGAGGAGGCTGCGGCTGGAGGCTGGCCTGTGCTGTTGACCAAGGGCTTTGAGGTAGAGATGTACACCGGCACCGCCGCCGGAGAAGTGGTGGGGTTGTCGGATCGCATCTGCCAGGCTTTGCCGGGGTTTGTGCGAGAACCAGATCGGCGCAACGTCGAGTACATCACTCCGCCCCTTCGCCGCTACGAGGATCTGCTCTGTGCCCTGCTGCGGCCTCGGCTGCAACTGCGGCAATTTTTGCGCCGCCTTGGCCCCTACACCCTGTTGCCGGGGAGCACGCTGGCTTTGGGCGGCAGCGACCACTTTGAGCGCTCGGATCCGGACAACCCCTACCACGACTACATCGAGCGCACCTACGGCACGCGGGTGGTGACCGCCAGCATTCACATCAATGTTGGCCTGCCGGATAGCGAGGCCATTTTTCTTGCCTGCCGTTTGCTGCGGGCGGAAGCTCCCCTGTACTTGGCCCTGAGCGCTTCTTCTCCGTTTCTGGACGGCCAGGTGACAGGCTACCATTCCAGCCGTTGGCAGGTGTTTCCCAAAACCCCGGCCCAGGTGCCCTTCTTCCGGGATCACGCCCATTACATCGCCTGGATGCGGGAGCAACTGGCCCTGGGCACGATGCAGAATGTGCGCCACCTCTGGGCCTCTGTGCGGCCCAACGGCCCAGAGCGGCCCTACCATCTCAACCGGGTGGAGCTGCGCATCTGCGACCTGGTGGCAGATCCGGTGATGACCCTGGCCATCACTGCCTTGGTAGAGGCCCGTCTCTGGCAGTTGCTGGCCCAGCCAGAAGCGCTGGATCCCTTGCGGGGGCCTTTGACACCGACGGAGCTGGAGAGCCTTTGCGAGGCCAACGAGCAGGCCGCTGCTCGCGAGTCCTTGCGAGCCCGTCTGGTCGATTGGCGCACGGGCCGAGAACGGGTGGCCCAGGAGTGGATTGAAGAGCTGCTGACCGAAGCGTGGCGCCTCGGCCAACCCCAGGGCCTGGGCTGCTTTTTGGCTCCCCTGCAAACTCTGCTCCAACAGGGCAACGAGGCCCAGCGCTGGCTGAAGCAGGTCGACCAGGGATCCACACCCGCCCAGGTGTACCAACGGGCCATTCAGGAGCTGGCCGAACAAGACCGAGAAAGACAAGAGACCCTCTGCCAGCTTGTTGGCTAAGCCTTTGCCCAACGGTGGGCGCTTCTCAGTCCGGTGCCTGCCCCCCACCAGATCCCCAGTTCAAACCTGACTTAGATTCGCCTAGACAGGCTCCACCACTTCCCCTAGGGCTTGCCGAGCCACACAAAAGGATAGCTTGGTAGCCCCGCACTTGAGTGCGGGGCGGAAAAGCCCGCTAGCGACTTTGGTCGCTTACCCATGATGGGGGTCGTTGATATAGTTTCATAGCTCAAACAACCTCTTCCTGACTTCTCCTACCAAGACCTCTTTCCTTCTCTTTAGCCAAAAAATAAGATAAACAACCGCTAGCCCCACACCATGGTTGTAGTGATTGTA